>NZ_JBIMJM010000051.1:0-11495 GCF_043674115.1 Streptococcus sp. A34
ATTCTGTTGATGTTATGCAGTTTTCTCAAAGTAACTTCTGAAAGAAAGAGAACTAGAACTTACTTTGAGAATTTACCTGCTTTATTATCCTATGGCAGGTCGACGATATGGATATCAAAGCCCAAACTTTCTACAAAAGCAAGAACATCCTGGGTTGCCACAAAAATTGTCTTGGTATTTATATTTGGATGAAATGTCAGAATCTTTTCCGTCAAGATTTCCCTATCAAAATAGACTTCAATATCTTTCTGGGGATTATTGAGCAAACCAAATATGGAACTTCCCCGCAGGCAACCGCATCTTTTCCCAGAGACTGTCGCTTGAAGCCATGCGAATGCGGTTGGCACCAACCATTTCCTTAAAAGCCTCCATGTCCAGCTGTTTCTGGTCGTCCATAATCAAGATATAAAAGGCCGTATTTTTCTTATTGGTCAAAAACATGGACTTGGCCCGCACACCTTCCATTCCCTCAATATAGTAATCAGCCTCATGGGTTGTCAGGGCAGTAGGATGCCCAACCATATCATAAGAAATTCCCAACTGCTTTAATTTTTAAACCAGTTCTTCATACATAAGGACACCTCTTTTTCTCTATGTTGATATTTTAGCAGAGAGTATATTTTAATTCAGTAATAAGAAAAAGAGAATCAAATCGATTCCCTTAATCATGAATATTAGATTTCATCGCGTTTCTTTTTTGCGAGTCCAAAAGTAAGTCCCATTGACATCATACCAACAACTGCCATGATATCTGAATTTACTGATGATGTTTTTGGCAATGTTTTTTCAGATTCTGACTTAGCAGAATTTGATTGGCTTGTGCCTTGAGCAGGAGCAACACCCGCACTCAAAGAAGTAAGGTTAACAGTTCCAGCTGAACCATTTGTACCCGCAGCACCGGCACCACCAGCAGCTGCAACTCCTGAACCTTGAGGAATATTTGAGCCTTCCGTTGGTGTATTTCCTAGATTTGTAAGAATAGGAAGTTCACCTTCTGGCAATGCATCAGCTGTAGGAGCTACCGCTGGTACAGCAACAATTGTTCCATCAGGAAGCTGGAAGACATTGTTCCCAGTTGCCAAGCGGTACAAGTTGAGCAGACGAAGATACTCTTCTTTTGCTTCAACAGTCAGAGCAGTTTTATCCTTAAGAATATCATATTGTTCAACCAAGTCTGCTTTTTGCTTCAACAAGAGACCAGCCAAAATAGATTTCTGTGTCTCTAGTCGCTCTTTATCTGCAATCAAAGTTGTTGCATTTGCAACCAATTTCTCTGTCTCAGCAATTTTCTCTTTCAAGCCAGCAATTCTACCATGAATTTCAACTAATTTGTCTTTGGCAGCCGTTTCAGCTTCTACTGCCTTTTTATAGTCTTCTTTAGCTTGAGCAACTTTTGCCACCTCTGCTTTTTGAGCCACAAGCGCTTTAGCAAGTGCTGTTTGAGCTTGTCCTTGTTTCGTTAGGAGTTGTTGGTTCTGTGCAGTAAGCGAAGCTAAATTCTTCTGAGCAACTGTCAACTGATACTGAGTCTGTTCAAGTGTAGCCTTCGCTGTTGCCAAGTTATCCTTAGTTGTTTGCAAACGATTTTTAGCCGTACGAAGTGTTTGATTCGCTGCAACAACAATAGGTGCAGATGCCAAGTTAGTACTTCTCAAGTTAGACAATTTTGTCTCGAGAGTTTTAATTTCTGCCTTGAGCTTGTTAATCGCATTTGTGTTGTCAACTGTTGTGCTAGTAGTACCTGTAATTGGCGTCTGACTAAAGTTTGAACTTACAATATTCGACGAAGGAATCATGTAAATTTGAGTCTGCGTAGCCTTGGTACTGCGGAATTGACTTGAGGCAACTCGAGATGTGGCACCAAGATAATAAGTATCATTGCCGGAATTTTGCAGGAGCGAAATCGTATGACCGAAGTTAGAACCTTCATCGTTAAAGAGCATATAAACCAATGAGTTGTAGAAGAGCCCTTTTAACTGATCGACTGTTGTAGCATGTCCAAAGTCCCCCAAGGACTCGTAGCCACGATTATCCGAAGTTTTAAGACCACTTGCTGTTGCTGCGGAACCAATAGCTGTGAAATCATGGATAAGTGTGCTTAAACCTTTACTATTGTAAGCACTTGCAACACGCTTAGCAAAATCTTGGGCTGAACTTGTCACAGCAACTGATGCTAAACCCAGTTGTGTACGAACCCCGTTCAATATCTCTGCTGTAAACTGTGCAATCTCATTTTGGACTTCCTTGGTAAGATTAGCAGGGTCAATTGTACGAGTTTTATCTGCTGCAATTGATTGGTAGGTGTTCACACCGCTTCCGCCCCATTGAATACCATAAGTTCCTTGTTGACTGGCAACTACAATTTTTGATTTATTTTGATTTACAACACTAGTGAAAGCTGGAGAGCCTGTATAACCAGCATTCTCAATTTGTTTAAGAGCAGGGTAGGCTGTGTTGATGTAAGAGCTTGGCAAGGTAATCTTATTGCTACCAACTACAGATTTAACCGTATTTGTTGTCGTCGTAGTTGTTGCTGGTGTATTTGCCAACTCCGTCTTCTTAGCTGACAATTTTGCATTGACTTGACTAATTTCTTTATCTAAGTCTTGCTTAGCAGTTGTTTGTGCTGAAGTCAGCGCCTTTTCAGCATTTGTAACAGCAGTTTCATTTACTTTGACAGCGTTCTCAAGGCTTGAAACTTGCTGAATCTGCTTTGCTTCAGTTGTTTTGAGATTGTCTACTGCTGTTTGAGCACTTTCAAGACCAACTTCCGCTAAGTCTGCTTTAACGTCAGCAAGAGCTTTTTCAGCATCTGCCACTACTTGATTAGCTGCTACTTCGCCAACTTTAGCTGTTGCCAAATCAGTTGCCTCAGTCGCCACAAGTGATTCTGCGGTTGCAATAGCTGTTTC
The DNA here is from genome assembly GCF_043674115.1 of Streptococcus sp. A34. Taxonomy (NCBI): domain Bacteria; kingdom Bacillati; phylum Bacillota; class Bacilli; order Lactobacillales; family Streptococcaceae; genus Streptococcus; species Streptococcus sp. A34. The sequence continues at coordinate 2,913 of NZ_JBIMJM010000051.1, forward strand.
AGCAGGAGTAATCGTTGCTTCCTCGCTAGCAATTTTTGATTCAGTTTGCTCGATAATCTGAGGAGCATTCTCAATTATCGTTTGAGCACTGTCAATTGCAGCAATCTCACTATCAATCTGGTCCAATTGTGCCTGAGTGCTGTCCATTTCCGCAGTTGCAGTTGCCACAACTTCTTCTTGGGCTACTTGCTCAGCTTCAGCTGCCTTATAAACGTCTTCAGCAGCGATAACCTCTTCCTCTGTTACTGGAGAAGCTGTTTCACTACTTGTAGAATCGGTAGTGGTTGTTGCATCTGTTGCTTCTGTAGTTAATACCTGATCAGCTACTGGCTCTGCCGGCACGACTACTTCACTAGCTTCTACTGCTTGTTGTCCTAGGACGGCCAATGTTGTTGCAGCAGCAAAACCTGCTGTTTTTGCAATCTTCTTCGTCATTCGTTTCTCCTACATTCTTAGCATGAGTTTAATATAAAAACATATTACAGTTGAGTCATTATTATACTCGCTTCTCTATTCTAACCTTATTTGATAGCATTTGCAAGCTCCGACAGGTATGATTTCCCTTATTTTTATTTGCTTTTTTTAAGCTAACTTCATCAAGTCCTTTACCCGCTTGGATTTCTTCAAAACATTAAGTTTTTGTTACAGATTTGTCAAAAATATTTCTAGCAAAAATAGGGAAATTTTCCTGATTATTTCTTGGATTCTTCCACTACTGATTCCGACTTTTTTCAATTTATGCTATACTAATATCAGAACTATACGGAGGTGCCTATGATTAAACTAATCGCCCTTGATATGGACGGAACCCTGCTTAATGAGAAGAAGGAATTGACCCAGCCACAGATTGATACCATCCACCAGGCCGTTGCTGCTGGTGTGACCGTCGTACTCTGCACAGGTCGTCCTCTGGTCGGTGTCAAGCCTTTTGTGGAACAGCTGGGCTTTGACCAAGAAGACGAGTACATCATCGTCAACAACGGTTGCTCGACCCATTTGACCAAGGATTGGAGTCTGATCGACTGGGAGGAGCTGACTCAGACAGACTTGGACTACCTTGACACATTTACAAATGCTGATGAGGTTCAACTCACACTCTTCGACGAAGACCATTTCTTTGTCGTTGCACAAAAAGCAAATGAAACCGTTGTTCATGATGCCAGCCTGGTCGGGATGACACCTATTTCCATCGACCTAGAAGAAGCAAAATCTGGCAAACACCGCTTCTTTGAAGCCATGTTTGTCGGTGAAAAAGAGGCCATTGATGCTTTTGAAAATACCCACAATCCTGTCCTCAGCCAGAAATATTCGACCGTTCGCAGTCAAGAATACCTGCTGGAAATCCTGCCCAACGGTGCCAGCAAGGCCTCTGGGCTGAAAAAATTGGCTGACCGTCTAGGAATATTGCCTGAGGAAATCATGGCTGTTGGCGATGCCAATAATGACTTGGAAATGATTGCCTTTGCAGGACTGGGCATTGCCATGGGAAATGCGAATGAGCAAGTCAAGGCCATTGCCCAAGATATCACCGACAGCAATGAAAACAACGGTGTGGCCAAGGCCATTGAAAAACACATTTTGAACAAGTAAGGAGACCACATGAAATACCCAACACTACTCGAACGATTTTTAGTCTACGTCAAAGAAAATACCCGCTCTGACGAGAACTCAACCACCACTCCATCTACTCAAAACCAGGTCGAATTTGCCCAAAACATCCTCCTGCCTGAGATGAAACGCATCGGTCTGCAGGATGTCCGCTACCTGCCTAACGGCTTTGCGGTGGGAACCCTACCTGCCAACGATCCTAGCCTGACCCGTAAAATCGGCTTTATTGCCCACATGGATACGGCTGACTTCAACGCAGATGGTGTCAACCCACAAATCATCGAAAACTACGACGGTAACCCAATCGCTTTAGGAACTTCTGGCTATGAATTGCATCCAAAAGACTTCCCTCAACTTGCCAACTACCAGGGTCAAACCCTGATTACCACAGATGGTACCACCTTGCTAGGCTCTGATGACAAGTCAGGAATTGCAGAAATCATGACGGCTATCGAATACCTAGTCCAAAATCCTGATATCAAGCACTGCGAAATCCGTGTCGGTTTTGGTCCTGACGAGGAAATCGGTGTCGGTGCTGACAAGTTTGATGTGGAAGACTTTGATGTGGACTTTGCCTACACCATGGACGGTGGACCGCTGGGCGAACTCCAGTACGAAACCTTCTCAGCTGCTGCTGCCAAGATTGACTTCCTTGGACGCAATGTCCATCCAGGATCTGCCAAGGACCAGATGATCAATGCTTTCCAACTAGCTATTGACTTCCACAATGCTCTTCCAGAAGCAGACCGCCCTGAAAAAACTGAAGGTTACGAAGGTTTCTTCCACTTGATGAACATGGTAGGCAGTGTCGATACTGCTTCTACCACCTATATCATCCGTGACTTTGAGGAAGAGGATTTCCTTGCCCGCAAACAGCTCATGCTGGACATTGCTGATAAAATGAATGACAACTTTGATACGCCACGTGTCATTGTCAACTTACATGACCAATACTACAACATGAAGAAAATCATCGAAAAAGACATGACTCCAATCAACATCGCTAAGGATATCATGGAAAATCTGGGTATCAATCCACTGATTGAGCCTGTTCGTGGAGGAACAGACGGCTCTAAGATTTCCTTCATGGGCATTCCAACGCCAAATATCTTCGCAGGTGGTGAAAATATGCACGGCCGCTTCGAGTTCGTTAGCCTGCAAACCATGGAAAAAGCTGTTGATGTGATTTTAGGTATTGTAGCTTACAAATAAGAAGGAAAAGTAGGTTTTCTGAAAAAATCTACTTTTTTTGAAAATTGTTCGATATAACTATTGTATTATTTAAATAATACCGTTATAATAGAACCATCAAAAAGAAATGGAGTTTTATTATGACAGAAGAAACATTTGCACAAGGTATTTTAGTTGGGCTTTGGGGAGCCGGTATGATTTTTTCACTCATTTGGTATGTCCTCCTTGCCATTTCCAACTTCATCCTCTTTAAAAAAGCTGGCTATGCTGGTTGGAAATCCCTCATTCCTTTCTACAACCTTTATATCCAACAATGTATCACATTCAGCGAAGACAAGGGCTGGTTTATCCTATTCCTACTCATCCCACTTGCTGGACCACTTTATGGCATTTATTTGACTTACTGCTATGGTAAAGCATTTGGTTTGTCTGATATTCAAGCCATCTTCTATGTCTTGTTTACACCACTTTTCAATGTCTACATCGCCTTCAATGACGGAAGTTCTTACCAAGGTCCACAAACTTTCTTTATCGACTAATATCAAATGAAGTAACTTTTTCTAGCTGGAAGGGTTGCTTTTACTTTTTTAAAAAATATATAAAAAATTTATATAATTACTTGATTTTAGTAAATGATGGGTATATAATTTATATATAAAATAATTACATAAAGATAAATAGGTGATTTCATGTACTACCCCGTTTCCTCTATCTTGATAGAATTTCTGATTTTGGCCATGCTGGAAAAGCAGGATTCCTACGGATATGAAATCAGTCAAACCATCAAGATAGTGGCCGATATAAAAGAGTCCACGCTCTATCCCATTCTGAAAAAACTGGAAAAGGCCGGCTATGTAACCACTTACAGCCAGGAATTTCAAGGACGCAAACGCAAATACTACACCATTACTCCTGCCGGCCGGAACCACATCCCCTTCCTCAAGGGAGAATGGACAGCCTACAAGAACAATATCGACGGAATAATAGAAGGGAGCCTACGAAAATGACACGTGTAGATTATTTAAAACAGCTTGAACAAGCACTCAACAAACTCAATCCAACCGCCAAACAAGAGGCCATGGACTATTTCCAAGAATACTTCGACGACCGAAATGATGACCAGGCGACTATCTCAGAGCTAGGCGATCCGATCTCTGCTGCTCAGGAAATCATAGCTAACCTGCCTGAAGATGCCCTGATAGAGAACCAGGAGCCATTACGTGTTGATTTGACCTGGGACTGGAAGAATTTTTTCAAGAACTTCAGCTTTAAGGACACCAAGCCCCTCGACTTTGAGACTGTGGAGACCCCTTTGCCAAACTTCCAACGCCTTAACCTCCAGCTGGAGGACCAAACCTTGATAATTGAGAGCTGGGACAAGGACTCCGCCAGCCTCCTCTCCCCCGCCTCTCTTGATGGCAACTACCAGCCCTTTACCTTCTGCCTGGATGGCGACACACTCCTCCTTTCTTCTATGGAGATACCAAAGGGCTTTGGGATGGCTTACTCAGACAGCAGACAAAAAACTGTCCTCAAACTTCCCCAGAAACCTGCCCTGCACACAGCAGATGTTCGTTTGACCGATGCCAATCTGGTTATCAACAACCTGACTGTGGACCGCTTAACGGTAACAGAAACCAGCGATAGCAATCTCTCCTTCAAGCACATCACTGCCCAAAACTGGATCATGGAGGCAAAAGACATCAACCTTACGTGCAAGGATTCTAGTTGTTCAACCCTTGACTGGCAGACAGCAGATTGCACCCTCATGTTGACAGGTCTGAACCTCGGCAAGGGGCATGTGGAGATTGCGGATTGTCACCTTTCAATGAACCAATCCACCTGGCAGGGAGAACTTGCCCTTGAAATCAAAGATTCTGTGGTCACCTTGGGCATGTCCCAAAAGAGCAATCTTCTAGCGGAAACAGACGATAGCCTGCTCCATTTGCCTCAGGAAATTGCTGCTCACCTAGAACGTGACGATGATTGGCTCCACCTGGAATACCTGCTGGAGGGCATCACCCCTACTCTGATTTTGGACGCAAGCGATTCCAGTATTACTGTCAAATAAGGAGAAAATGATGACACGCGCAGACTATATGAACCAATTGGCTGGCTATCTCAAACGCCTGCCACAAGAAGATTTCCATGATGCTATGGAACATTTTAATGAATACTTTGACGAGGCTGGACCTGAGAACGAAGATCAGATCATCGCAGAATTGGGCAGTCCCAAGCAAGCTGCTAGTGATATTTTAGCTAATCTCTATGAGAAAGAAGTCAGTGGAGAAAAGCCTAGCACCAGCAACCGTCTACTTCTGGTAACCCTGTCTATCTTGGCTGCTCCCATGGGCTTGATTCTGGGTCTGGTGGTGTTGGCTCTCTTTGTGAGCCTCATCCTCCTCGTCCTAGCCCTGGTTCTAGCCATGGCCAGCATCTGCATCGCCCTGATTAGCCTAGGAATTTCCGGCTTTCTATCAGCCTTTGAACTCTTTACCACTGCTATCAGCTCAGGCATCCTGGTCACCGGCCTATCCTTGATTGGAATAGCTCTGGGAATTTTGGGCATCAAGGCGACCATTTTTATCGGCCATAAGCTCCTGCAGGCCAGCCTTCACTTTATTCAACAGTTATTGCCGAAAGGAGACCGCTATGAAACAGCTTAAATCCAGCACACGCTACACTCTCATTACCCTAGCAACTGGCCTCCTTCTGTCCTTGCTGGGTCTCCTACTAGGTGGCTGGCATGAAATCGGAAATCACCTAGAAAATTCCTACCAGGTCCAGCAGGTTGAATTTGACAACTTGCAAAAAATCAATAGCTCCACCAATCTCACAATCTCTACAAGTGATGTCGAAAAACCGACCCTCTATTTTCAAGTCAGCAAGAAACAGAGCAGTCCTATTGTCTACGACCTGATAAATGGCAGTCTGACCATTGAAGATAATAACGACCAGGGGTTTCGCTATGACGGTTTCCTAGAAGGTATAAAAATGCTCCAAGAGAACCAAACCCAAACCCAAACCTACACCACACCGACCCTGCTCTTGCCAGCCGGTAGCCATTTGGATGAATTGACCGGCGGACTCTTTGATGGAAATGCCAATCTTGAAGATATGACCGTTGACAAACTGGATATTTCTATCAACAACGGTAACTTCTTGGCCAAGAAAACCACCATTCACTCAACTAACATCGTAGTCTGGGATGGAGATATTGATTTGCAGGAAGTAAAACTAGAAGATGTGGAAGACTCAAGTAGTGACCAGCTCAACCATTTGACCGTAGAAAATGGCAACATTCGCGCCACTGGGCTGCAAGTCATCGGCAACTATGATGTCTTGGCCTACGACGGTGACATTGACCTGACCATTCATAAGGAAAGCCTGAAGGATCTCGCAATCGAAGAACTTTCTGCTGATGAAGATAGCGAACAAACCACTCATGGCAATCCAAATGCAAAAAACAAGTTGACCCTGCATAGCCAAAATGGCGACATTTATGTTCAGTAAGAGTACACGAAAAGCCCTCCAGTTCGGGGGCTTTTTGACTACTTAAATATCAAAAGTGACAAGAGGGTCAAAATGGCTGGACCTCCTTGGCTCAGGATAATTTTAGGGCTTGAAGTAATCGCACCATAAGCAGCTGCACCGATAACATAGAGGACAAATATGGTCACAATTTCAAGATTGCCAGTCACAATTCCGTAAAGTAGGAAAAGGGCCAGCAAGCCATTGTAGATTCCCTGGTTTTTGAACAGGGTGGTTACAGACTTGCGTTGCAGCTCGTCCTTGGCCATATTAAAGACACGGCTGGTCGAGTCCGAATGAGTAGCAAAAGTTTCCAAATACATAATGTACAAGTGTTCCAATGCTACGATGGTAGCTAAAATAGTTGTAAAAATAGACATGCTATATCTCCTTAAGAATAGTTATAGAGGGAGGTCTTTCAAGCCTGCACTTAGCTTGGTCAGAATCTGCTGAAATTGCTCCACTTGGTCAGCTGTTAGGATATGTTCCATAGCCCGTTTGACCACCACATGCTGGCTGGGCGGGCTATCAATCAAATCCTTCTGCGCTTTCTTGGTCGGGTAAACCAAAATTTCCCTCTGATTGTCAGGGTTTCGCTCACGACGGATGTAGGCCGCCTCTTCCAAAATTTTCAGATGCCGGCTAATGGCTGCGCGGTCAATTCCAAGCCTCTCCTGCAAGGCTGTTTGGTAAAGCGGTGCCTCCTCTAGCAAAATCTGAAGAATCCGATAACGGGTCAGGGAAATCCCCAACCGCTTTTCAAATAGATTGGTAATGGTCTCTTCGGTAATTTTCAGCTGGTAAAGTACCTCTTCCATGCTTGACATGACTTCTCTCATTTGTTGATTTGTCAATTGTTGACCAGTCAATTGTACTACAATCCGAATATTTTTCAACTATTTTGCTCATTATTTATAAAAATCCTTCTTCCCAGAGCTGATTTTGATATAATAAACTAAAACATCAAGGAAAGAGCTAGGGATGAAATGGAACAAAAAGAGCAAGACCTGGTCATTGACGTGCTTATGCTGGCCGGTAGCATCTTACTCCAAAGCGGGGCGGAAATTCATCGGGTGGAGGATACCATGATTCGCATCGCCCATTCTCAAGGGATAATGGATGCCAATGTGCTGGCCATTCCAGCGGCCATTTTCTTTTCCATTGACCACACCAACATTTCACGGATGAAGAGAATTGTCTCCTCCAGCTACAATATGCAGAAGGTCTGCGATGTCAATCAGGTCTCTCGTTCGCTGGTTGAAGGCCAGATTAACCTTGAAGAGGCCTGGGAAATTCTGTCTGCTATCAAACTGGAAAAAGCACCTTACACGACTGGCCAGCTGATTTTGGCGGCTATTTTTGCCGTTCCCTTCTTTACCCTTATGTTCGGCGGCTCCGCCTGGGATGCTTTTTGCTCTGCTGCTGCGACCGCTCTGGCCTTTCCCCTCTCGCTGCAGATTGAGAAATTTATCGGCATTGCTTTTGTGACTACCTTCTGTGGAGCTCTGCTATTTTCCCTAACCGCCTACCTACTAGAGAAATACACCAGCCTGGCTATCAATCCCAACCTTATCAATGCTGGCGCTGTCATGCCATTTGTGCCTGGTATCACCCTGACCAATGCGGTCCGAGATCTGATGACCAACCATATCAATACTGGCATGACCAAGCTCTTTCAAACGGCTCTGATTATCCTGTCCCTGGGTGCAGGGACTACTGTTGCACTCTTACTCGTGGGGTAACTTATGAATTTTTTACTACAAGCTGTAGCTTCTTTTCTAGCCATGATTGCCTTCCTGGTCATCCTCAATGTTCCTCGGAAACTTCTGGTTCCCGGAGGACTTCTAGGAATGTTTGTCTGGCTCCTCTATCTCCTACTGCAGGGACCAACCAATCCGCTCATTGCCACTTTTTTGGCAGCGGTAATCGGCTCCATGATTAGCCAGGTCATGAGCATCCTACTCAAGACACCCTCTATCATTTTTTCTCTGGCTATCCTGGCTCCCCTAGTCCCTGGCTATCGGTCCTATATGACAACGACCTATTTTGTTTCTGGAGATTATGCCCAAGCCCTTGCCAATATCACCAGTGTCCTGACCCTCTGCTTCATCATTCCTATCGGCATGGCCAGCGGTACCGTACTCTTGCAAGTGTACAGAGCCATTCAAAAACGCTGGGTAAATTCTCAAAGTAAGTTCTAGTTCTCTTTCTTTCAGAAGTTACTTTGAGAAAACTGCATAACATCAACAGAAT
>NZ_JBIMJM010000052.1:0-10690 GCF_043674115.1 Streptococcus sp. A34
GGGCTAGCCCAGACAGCTTAACCTCTGGATCTCTAGTTATCAATGAACTTGTTGCACTTGACTTGACAATGTGCGAAAAAACTTAATGTACTCGAGCTAGTAGTAAAACCCTTTACAACTTATCAAACTTTTGATAGTTATGGCAATCCAACCTGCGAACCACGAGATCTAATCATCAAGGATTTAATTGATTTGGGCTATCAACATCAAGGATTACAAGTGGGATTTGATAGTGGAGACTGGTACTATCTGAAAGATCTATCTGCTGTAACTGTTGATACACTTACAGCATCCTTTAGTAAAAATGGTATTCGACAAGCTAAAAAGGGGCATGAGCTAGGTATTAAAATAAAAAGCATCTCAAGAGATGAACTTGATTTATTTCATACCATTACATCCGCTACTTCTAAACGTCAAGGATTCGAGGATAAGGATCTCGAATATTATAAAGTTATTTTCGATACTTGGGGAGAAGAGGGAGCTGATTTTCTTGTAACAACTATTAATTTCCAAGAATACAAAGAAAAAATTTCAGAAATTATAAACCAATTGCAAGCTGAAATCAAACCAGTGGAAGCCCAGCTGAGTGAGACCCCTGACAAATCAAAGTTAAAAACTAGATTAAACACTCTCCAAATACAAATAGAAGCCCAGCAAAAAAAATTAAGTGAAGCGGAGAGGCTGGTAGAACGATATGGCAATCAAGAAACTTACCTATCCGCTGGATTATTCGTATATCTTGATAAAGAAGCTTACTATCTTCATGGGGGATCCTATCCAGAATTCAGCTCATTCCCTGCTCCTACACTTTTGCAAGAGTATGTTATGAAGAAAGCAATAACCAAAGGAATATATACATATAATTTTCTCTGTTTTAGTGGCCTATTTGATGGAAAAGACGGCGTCCTTCGCTTTAAACAGAATTTTAATGGCTATATCATGAGAACTCCTGGCGTTTTTACCTACCTTCCAAGACCTTATAAGTATCAGTTCTATCAATTGATCAAAAAATTTTTGCGACGCTCGTAACTTCATTAGTAGAAAAAATTGAGAAACACATGACACAAACACAAAATCAGCTTACACAAAAAGATCAAATGCTACGTGGAACATTTTGGTCCACTATCAGTGATTTCATCAGTAGATTACTTGGAGCACTTTATATTATTCCATGGTATTATTGGATGGGCCAATTTGCAAATGAAGCAAATGCCCTCTTTTCCATGGGTTATAATATTTATGCAACTATCCTACTTTTTTCAACATCAGGTATAAATGTCGCGCTTTCTAAACAAATTGCGCGCTACAGTGTACAGAATCAAACCGAAACAATTGCAGCATTGATAAATGGCTTTTTGAAACTAATGGTTGTCTCTGGCCTCTTCTTTTCCACCTTGATGTACTTCACTTCTCCACTATTATCTGAAGGTATGGGACTCGGGCACGATTTAGTCCCAATTCTCCATAGTCTATGCCTTTCAGTCCTTGTATTCCCAGCAATGTCAACGATTCGTGGGATATTTCAGGGCTATGCCAATTTGAAACCAAATGCACTTAGTCAAATATGGGAACAAATTATTCGCGTCATCTGGATGTTACTGACCACATATATGATTATGCAAGTGGGCAATGGAGACTATAAAGTTGCAGTTATGCAATCAACATTGGCAGCATTTATTGGTATGGTCGCCAGTGTTATCGTATTGCTTTATTTCCTAAAAAAAGAAGGACTTTTTCACCTTCTAAAAAAACCAAAAACGTCTACATTGGAAATTGATGTTACATCCTTAGTAATTGAAACCTTTAAAGAAGCTATTCCATTTATCATTATCGGATCTGCTATCCAAGCCTACCAGTTGATTGATCAAATGACCTATATACGAGTGATGGAATCCGTAACAAACTTTGATGTCAAACGGTTAATGGTTCTCTACTCCTATATGTCGGCCAATCCCAATAAAATTGTCATGATTTTAATTTCAATTGTCAATTCAATAGGTGGTATTAGCATCCCACTTTTAACAGCTAATTTCTTGAAAAAAGATCACGAAGCTTCTGCTAGTTTATTGCAACACAATATAAAATTGATGAATCTATTCATCATCCCAGCTCTTACTGGTGCCCTGCTCCTTTCAAATGAACTGTATACTATTTTCTATTCCCAACCGGAATCGATCGCCCTGCAATTATTCAACCATGCACTAATTCAGACATTATTCTTATCCGTGTATGGACTTTTATCACCAACTCTATTAGCATTTTTCGAAGGCAAACGAGCGATTAGTTACTTCCTTATTGGTTTCATCGTAAAACTTATTTTACAGATTCCATTCATCTACCTATTTCATTCAAATGGTCCACTTGCAGCAACTAGTTTGGCTACCTTAACCGCCATCATTCTTATGTATCGCCGTATCCACCAGTTGGTGGGACTTGATCAAAGCCTACTCATAAAACACCTTATCCAAGTTCTATTTGCCACAATCCTAATGGGAACACTTGTCTTCCTTGGGAGAATTGGTCTGGATTTATTCCTAATCGGTACTGGAAAACTAACCATGTTGATTAAACTAGTGCTCTTATCTGGTATTGGTGTTCTTACTTACGGCTACCTAACTCTAAGATCACAGATTCTTGATGATATTCTTGGGACGAAGGCAAATTCTCTACGAAGAAAATTCAACATTACACCCAAATAATAAAAATAGGATTTCCCACCATCACGTCGTAGGAAATCCTATTTTTTATTTTATTAAAAATTTAATAATGCTAAGAAGCTTTCCGCTTCAAGTGACGCACCACCAACGAGGGCACCGTCAACGTCTGGACACGCCATGTATTCAGCAACGTTTGATGGGTTTACAGAACCACCATATTGAACACGAACCTTGTCAGCCACTTCTTGACCGAAGTCAGCAGCAACAACGTCACGAACTGCTTTACACATATTTTGTGCATCGTCTTTAGTAGCTGATTTACCAGTACCGATTGCCCAGATTGGCTCATAAGCAATCACAAGTGATGCTACCTGTTCAGCAGTCAAGTCTTTCAAAGCTGCAGAAACTTGAGCACCTACAAATTCAACTGCTTTACCAGCTTCGTATGTTTCAAGTGACTCGCCACAGCAGATGATTGGTGTCAAACCATTACGGAAGATAGCGTGTGCTTTCTTGTTGATGTCTTCATCTGTTTCATGGAAGTAATCACGACGTTCTGAGTGACCAATAACCACATAGTTAACACCCATTTCAGCCAATACTTTTGGAGATGTTTCACCAGTGAAGGCACCAGCATCTTCAAAGTAGCAGTTTTGAGCAGCAACTTTCAATTCAGAATCCTTAGCGAACCACAAAAGAGCGTTCAAATCAACAGCTGGAGCTGCGATAGCTGCTTCGATTTTATCGCCAGCAGGCAATTTACCTGCAATCGCCTCAACGAAAGCTTGTGCTTCTTGAGGATTTTTGTTCATTTTCCAGTTACCGGCAATGATTGGTTTACGTGACATTTCACATACCTCTTCTATTTTTATTGTACAAGGTTCATTATATCACAAAGTCATGGAAGATTAAAGTATTTCATGCCTTTTATGAAAGCATACAGAAAAACTCCCTGCCAGAGACAGAGAGTTTACAATTAAGTTGTCTGACTATAATTGTTATATCTGGGAACGTAATCGAATTAAGCTTCGATTTCTGTAACCATACCTGAACCAACAGTACGTCCACCTTCACGGATAGAGAAAGTAGTACCTTGTTCAACGGCGATTGGGTGGATCAATTCAACGTCGATAGTAACGTTATCACCAGGCATTACCATTTCAGTACCTTCTGGCAATTTGATTGAACCAGTTACGTCAGTTGTACGGAAGTAGAACTGTGGACGGTAGTTGTCGAAGAATGGAGTGTGACGTCCACCTTCTTCTTTAGTAAGGATGTAAACTTCACCTTTGAATTTAGTGTGTGGGTTGATAGAACCTGGTTTAGAGATAACTTGACCACGTTCGATTTCATCACGTTGTACACCACGAAGAAGCACACCAACGTTATCGCCAGCAAGACCTTCGTCAAGTTGTTTACGGAACATTTCAACACCAGTAACAACTGCTTTAGATTTTTCTTCTTGAAGACCAACGATTTCGATTTCGTCGTTGACACGAACTGTACCACGGTCGATACGTCCTGAAGCTACAGTACCACGACCAGTGATTGAGAATACGTCCTCGACTGGAAGCAACAATGGTTTATCAGTGTCGCGTTCTGGTTCTGGAATGTACTCATCAACAGTGTTCATCAATTCCATAACGATGTCTTCGTACTTAGAGTCACCTTCAAGGGCTTTAAGAGCTGAACCTTGGATAACTGGAAGATCATCACCTGGGAAATCATATTCTGAAAGAAGGTCACGGATTTCCATTTCAACCAACTCAAGCAATTCTTCATCGTCAACCAAGTCAACTTTGTTCATGAAGACGATAAGGTGTTTAACACCAACCTGACGTGAAAGAAGGATGTGCTCACGAGTTTGTGGCATTGGACCGTCAGTTGAAGCTACTACAAGGATCGCACCGTCCATCTGAGCAGCACCAGTGATCATGTTTTTAACGTAGTCCGCGTGTCCTGGAGCGTCGATGTGAGCATAGTGACGTTTTTCAGTTTCGTACTCAACGTGTGCAGTGTTGATAGTGATACCGCGCTCGCGCTCTTCTGGAGCAGCATCGATAGACGCATAGTCTTTAGGTTGGTTAACTGATGAAGGCAAGCGACGTGCCAATACAGTTGTGATAGCTGCTGTCAAAGTAGTTTTACCGTGGTCAACGTGTCCAATTGTACCAATGTTAACGTGGGGTTTACTACGATCGTATTTTTCTTTTGCCATTTTGGTAAAAGCCTCCAATAAAATATATTTTATAGATAGACAGTAGGCAATACGGTCTAACTTTACCTTACTATTCTATCAAATTGTAGCAGAAATGCAAGCATTTTCTATTTTTTTTGTGATTTATTCCATGTAGAGCTGATAATAGGGCTGATTTTGGATGGAAGCACCGATGCTTGAGGATGCAATCCAAGTTTGATTTTCTAAGGAAACAAAGTTTTCTGCCGGTCCTGTCAGGATGACACCAGCAAATTCTAGCTTGTCAATTTCCTCCTGCTTGGTGAAGTCTGTATCGCCGAATTTAGCAATGTAGTCTTCTACATCATTGAGAGGAAATCTGTCAAAACTTCCCTTATCTTTTTTTGAGAGTTCAATATATTCCTTCATCATCTGAATACCAGACTTAAACTCCACCTGGTGTTCTGCTGGAATATCAGCTGGAAAACTTCTCAGACTCTGCTCTTTGAAGCCGAACAGCTCATCCGGGGTCACCAAGGTACGGTCCCTGTGACAGGTCCCAATCCAGTACCAATTTTGCTTAAGATTTTCTGGAATCATCTGCTTAATCTGACCCAGTGTGTACTTCTTATCAAATCGAATGGCAACTTCTACCAGCTGACCGTCCATGTCCTTAAGATATTTGAGCTGATTCTTTTCTCCCCATTCCGTAAAAGTGGGAAGCTTGGTATTGCTTGAATAATCATAGAGAAAATCTAAACTAGCCCCTGGGGAGTTCTGAGTAGGGTCATAGTGCATACTAAAGAGGGTAAAGTAGACTTCCCTTTGACCAAAAGAAATAGGGACACCAGCTATATCCTTGCTCAAATTATAGTAGATTTTACCTGAAAAAAATCCCGTTTCTTGTATTTTTATCCCATCATGGCGAATGTTGGGATAGGCGATTTCTGTCAGCAAATTGTACCGTTCTCGCTCGCTATTAATGTGTGCACCGTAAATCATTTTAACCATCCAAGAACCAATAAAAAGGAAAACAAAACCAATGAGCAGGGATAAGCTGATTGTTTTTAGCAGGTGTTTCCTTCTACTCTTCTTGGTTACAATTTCAAAAGTCTTCATAGTGATACCCCTTTTCTGTCAAGGTCTTGGCCAATTGTTTCCGCCCTCTGTGGAGATTGATTTTAACTAAGCCTTGAGATTGACCTAAAATTTTGGCAATCTCCTTGGTTGTCATCTCCTGAAAATAGTAGAGGTCCAAGACTAGCTGATACTTGCTCGGCAGCTCTGCTATTGCCCGATAGAGCGGCTCATAAGACCTGTCGTCAAATTTTGTCCAACCATTTTGGTGGAAAAATTCCTTCTGTAAGATGTCATGATAATGTTTGTCCCGCCTGTATTTGTCAATGTAAGCTCGGACAGCCGATCGATAGAGCCAGGCCCTGAGTTTCTCGAAAGGAAGGACAATATCGGAGGTGAGAATTTTGACCAGAACATCCTGGGCAATATCCTGGCTATCTGCAGGATTGGCGCCTGACTGTTGCAGATAGTAGGAAATTTCCTCAGCTATAGCAATGACTTCTTTTTCATAATCATCTAGTTTGATACTGCTCCCCTCCCTTCACTAATATAACGAATGAATCTGCAATCGGTTACAGAACTTTTCTATATCCATTATACATTTTTTGACAAGCAAAAAACAACCTCCGCAGAAGTTGTTTTCGTCTCTTATCCTGAATTTCGGAGGCCTGTCGCCACACCGTTGATGGTGATGTGAATCAGGCTTTCCTGCTCTTTGCTGAGCTCCCCACGACGGAGGCGGTTAATGAGCTCAATTTGGATATAGTTAAGAATATTGAAGTAAGGCATGCGGTAGTCCAGACTGGCCTTGAGGAAAGGCAGTTCGTCTAGCAACTCTTCATGTTGCTCAATAGACAAAATCATGTCTTTAGTCAGTTGCCACTCATCTAAAATGGCATGGAAGATATTACGAACTTCCTCTGTCTCACACATTTTGGCGTATTCAAAGGCGATGTTCATGTTGGACTTAGATAAGACCATGTCTACATTTGACAAGAGTGAACGGAAGAAAGGCCAGCTCTCGTACATTTTTTGTAGTTTAGCTAGATTTTCAGGCGCCTTGTCAATATAGCGTTTGAAACTAGAACCAACACCATACCAACCTGGCAGCATGACACGGTTTTGTGACCAAGAGAATACCCAAGGAATGGCACGGAGTCCACCGATTTCAGTAATGGTCTTACGGGCTGCTGGACGAGAACCGATATTCAAACTGGAAATCTCACGGATTGGCGTCGCGGCAAAGAAGTAATCGTAGAAACGAGGATTATTGAAGACCAGGTCGCGGTAAATAGTATAGCTATCCGCCACAATCTCATCCATGGTTTCACGGTAACTACCAATTTCATCCGGATCCGTAATCATCTGCGTTACCATACGATCCAGCGTTGCAGACACCAGCATTTCCAAATTGTAGTAAGCTGCGTCCTTGTTACCATATTTATTACCAATCACCTCGCCCTGCTCGGTCAAACGGATACGGTCTTTGATAGAACCGAATGGCTGGGAGGTAATGGCATCATATGATGGACCACCACCACGACCAACCGTACCACCGCGGCCATGGAAGAAGGTAATCTTGACACCATTTTCTTGACCGATTTGGGTCAATTCATTCTGGGCCTTGTAGAGGGTCCAGCCTGATGACAGATAACCACCGTCTTTATTGGAATCCGAATAGCCCAACATGATTTCCTGGTAATATTTATTGCCAGCAATCCAGCGTTTGGTCAGGTCTAATTTCAGATAATCACGCATGGTAGCAGCAGCATTGTCCAAATCTTCAATGGTTTCAAAGAGTGGAACAATCTGAACACGGGCCTTGTCGACATCAACCAGACCAACCTCCTTGAGTAAGACTGCCAATTCTAGCAAGTCTGATACGCTCTCTGAGTGGGAAATGATGTGCTGTTTGATGACCTCTTCACCTAGCTTATCCTTGAGTTCACGCGCTGTAGCAAAGATTGCCAACTCTTTTTCCAACTGCTCTGACTTGGCTACATGGGTTGCTGACAGGATGCGTGGGTCTGTTTCCAATTGTTTGAGGAGCACATGGCACTTAGCCTCTTCTGACAGGCTTGAATAATCTTCAACAATCCGTGCAGATGCTAGGAGCTCTCCTACACTTGCTTCTAAGATAGATGAATCCTGGCGCATGTCGATGCTGGCCAAGTAGAAGCCGAAGGCTTCAATCGCTTCTAAAATCTCTGTCAAATCTCCCTTAATCAGTGCCGCTGTTTTATTTTCTTTCAGGGATTTCTTGATAGCCAGCAGGTCAGCCTTGAAAGCAGCAACGTTTTCATAGCGATCATCAGTTGGTTTGTTGTGCACGAGGTAATCACGCGTGTTTGCCAACTTCATCTGGATATAATGGAAGGCACGGCGGTAGGGTTCGTTTTCACGATAGACAGACTGATCCTGTGACAAATCAGCCAATTGCTGAACTGCCGGACTGACCTTGACAATAGTGGTCGACAGTGAGAAATTACGGTAGAGCTTGTAAAGCTGCTCATCGTAATAGTTCATAATCACTTGGCACTGGGTCAGGGCTGATAATTTCAAGGTTTCGGCCGTCACAAATGGGTTTCCGTCACGATCACCACCAATCCACATACCCATGGTAATAGGACGCGGATTATCCAACTCAATGCCCTTCTCGGCAGCCAGACGCTTGTACTCCCCTTGGAGCTTGGTCACTGCCTTAATGAAGGAGGAATTGTAATACTCCATGACATTGGTAATTTCATTGGTAACCTTGAGTTTCTTCTCCCGCGTCATATCCGTCTGCATGATGATTTCGATATAAAGACGCAGTTGGTCTTCCCACTTGGTCCGGTTCATCAAGCCCAATTTGACATCGCGGTAACGACGGAGCAATTCGTGGATATGCTTGGTCAAATCCAGCATGGACTGGCGTTGAACCTGAGTTGGGTGGGCCGTCAAGACAGGAACGACATTGAGTTTTTCAAGGATTTCAGCCGCATCCTCATGTTTGGACACCATATCAATTGTTGTGGACATTTTTCCTAGATAATCATGACCAATATTATTCTGATGGTTGATTTCATAGGCCAAGTCCACATCTTCAGAGATGTTAATCAAGAGAGGTAAGACAGCGAAATAGCGAGAAATCACAGCCAATTCGTCATTATTTAACTGGCCGATAATATCAATCAAGGCTTGGTAGTCATCCTCATGCGAGAGCTGAGAAAGCTCCAAAATTTTCTGAAAGGTCTCTGCAGACATCATCTGCCCAGCTACCTCTTCAAGGATAGTGGTTAGGATAGCAACTTCTTCCTTGATAGCATCCTTGTTGTTGTAGTTTTCTAACTTCTGAATTTTCATATTTCTCCCTAACTTTCTGTTTTAGCCATAGTCTGCTCTATTTCCTCTTCCCAGAGCTCCCGTTTTTCATTTGCATCAATATTTAAAACAAAGGCAATTCCTATAGAAATAACCAACAAGCTATTCCCTCCTTGTGATAGGAAGGGGAAGGTCACTCCCGTAGCGGGAATCAAGCCGGAAATACCACCGACATTGACAAAGGTCTGAATCAGCATCATCCCTGCTACTCCCAAAGCCATCATGGAATTGAAGGGGCGTCTAGCCCGGATACCCACCACAATAATTCTCAATATCAAAAAGAATAAGAGGGCGAGAATCAGGGAGGCTCCGACAAAGCCTAATTCTTCGATGACAATGGAAAAGACAAAGTCTGTATGGGCTTCTGGCAGATAGCCATTTTTCTCAATAGAATTTCCCAAGCCTCTGCCCAGCCAACCGCCATTACTCATGGCGTAGTAAGAATTGGTCAGCTGCAAACCTGATTCTGTCGCGTTTTCAAAGGGATTGAAGTAGGCTGAGAAGCGACGGGCAATATAGCCAAAGACGGGAATCTGTGCCACCAAATCAACCCCTAAAATCCGAATGGAGCCCAACAAAATGGTTGCTCCCAGGACCAAGGCCATCAGGACTGTTGAGAACCAGCGATAAGCCACACCACTGACCGTTACCATGACCAAAATAATCAAAACTACAATCGTAGCATTCCCCAAATCGGGTAGGCTGGCTACCAACCCCAGGAAAAACAGGCTGACAATCCGCCAATCATTAAAGGCCTTGGGCATCCAGCTTCCCTTAATCAAGGCCTGGTAATCATAAACCTGGATATCCCTCTGCATAGCGGAAAATCGTGCCGCCAGGTACCAGACAATCAATAATTTCAAGTATTCCGCCGGTTGGAGACCGATGATCCCCCCCGGTCCCAAGCGAATCCAACCGTGGGCACCATTGACCGGATCAAAGAAATGCGACGCGACCAACATGGCTACTTCCAAGAGGAGAAATAAGCGAATCAGCCCCCTCTTCTTCAGGACCGTCAATTTCATCCGGTAGATGATAAACATGGCTACCAAACTCAGAATCCAGAAAAGTCCCTGGCTAATGACCATGCTAAAAGGATTTCCGCCCTTTTGTATTTGTAAGGCACTGGTTGTTGAATAGACAATAATCAAGCCAATCACTGAAAGAATCAGATAGGGCAAAAGAATAGAATAGTTCAGCAAATGCCGTTTATCAATCTTCATTGGTTCTCCTATAAAAAACAAGTTCTATGCTGTATATTATTTCTATTATAGCATAGTTTCATCAAAAAACGAGAGAATAGCCAAGCAGATTCAAAAATAAGGAACATTATTCTGTTCACGGCAAATTTCAATTCCGAGTTAGCCACCTATAAGAAATTCTCTCGGTGACTTGTAGCCCAAACATTTTTTGGGAT
>NZ_JBIMJM010000053.1:0-10540 GCF_043674115.1 Streptococcus sp. A34
GAGTAGGTGGTACTCTTATCATATCAGGGAATCTTCTTTTTGACTTCTAGAAGTCTCACATCTATTGTAACGCTACAAAATTTTTAAAAAGTGTCAAGTTTTTTTCTTGACACCAGATGAAAGTGTGTTATAATAGAACATGTGCTAAATAGCTCTGCTATTTCACCAACCAAAAAACATATAAGAAAAGAGAAGATAAAAAATGGCAGTAAAAATCCGTTTGACTCGTATGGGTTCTAAAAAGAAACCTTTCTACCGTATTAACGTTGCAGACTCACGCGCTCCACGCGATGGTCGTTTCATCGAAACAGTTGGTACTTACAACCCACTTTTGGCTGAAAACTCAGTAACTCTTAAAGAAGAGCGTGTACTTGAGTGGTTGGCAAAAGGTGCACAACCATCTGACACAGTTCGTGCCCTTCTTTCTAACGCTGGCGTTATGAAGAAATTCCACGAATCAAAATTCTCTAAATAAGAACAGTAAGCGAGAACACTTATGGACATGATTGAAAATCTCATTATTGCGATTGTGAAACCTTTGATTTCACATCCTGATAGCTTGACAATTAAAATTGTTGATACACCGGAATTTTTAGAATATCATTTGGATTTGGATAAATCTGATATTGGCCGTATCATTGGGAAAAAAGGACGCACAATTTCTGCAATCAGAACGATTGTCTACTCTGTTCCAACAAGTGATAAAAAAGTTCGTTTAGTGATTGACGAGAAAGAATAAGAAGGTCACCATTTGGTGGCTTTTTACTTACTTCAAGATAAAAAACTAGAAAGGGAATTATGAAACTTATTTGGAACTATCTGAAACACTATCCAAAATGGTTGATATTAGACCTGTTTGCCGGAATTTTGTTCGTAGCGGTCAACCTTGGTTTGCCAACCTTCTTGGCTCGGATGATTGACCAGGGGCTCACGCAAAATAATCCTGACCAAGTCTATTTCTGGGCTTGGATGATGTTGATAATCGTTGTGTTGGGCATTGTCGGTCGTGTCCTTTTGGCCTATGCTGCTGGACAGTTGACGACCAATATTGTCAAGGATATCCGCAATGATTTGTATGAAAAAATCCAAGATTATTCCCATCATGAATACGAGCAGATTGGTGTTTCTTCGCTTGTGACACGGATTACCAATGATGCCTTTGTCCTCATGCAGTTTGCGGAGCAGGTGCTGCGACTGGGTGTTATCACGCCTATGATGATGATTGCCTCGGTCATCATGACCCTGGTGACTAGTCCTGGACTGGCTTGGACAGTAGCAGTGGCTATGCCTTTCTTGGTCTGGGTCGTCTATTATGTGGCCATCAAGACCCGTCCTTTGTCTGAAATGCAGCAGCAAAAGTTGGACACGATTAACCAGTACGTCCGTGAAAATCTCATGGGGTTGCGGGTCATCCGGGCTTTTGCGCGCGAAGAATTTCAAGAAGAACGATTTGAGCAGGTCAATGAGGATTACACCGGCATTTCTAAGAAACTCTTCATCTTGACAGGTTTGACGGAGCCACTTTTTGTACAAATCATTATTGCCATGATTGTGGCCATTGTCTGGTTTGCCCTTGCTCCGCTCAGAGAAGGTAGCTTGCAAATCGGTGACCTGGTTGCCTTTATTGAGTATGGTTTTCATGCCCTTTTCTCCTTCTTGCTCTTTGCCAATCTCTTTACCATGTATCCTCGGACGGCAGTTTCAGCCAAGCGGATTCAGGAAGTTCTGGATATGCCGATTTCGATTTCTAAAAATGAAGACGGGATTACAGAGACAGAAACCCGAGGTTACCTGGAATTTGACAATGTGACCTTTGCCTATCCAGGTGAGACCGAGTCGCCTGTTCTCCACAATATCTCCTTTAAGGCAGAACCTGGTCAGACCATTGCCTTTATTGGCTCAACGGGTTCTGGTAAGTCTACTCTGGTCCAGCTCATTCCGCGATTTTTCGATGTGACCCTGGGCCGGATCTTGGTAGATGGTGTGGATGTCAGACGCTACAATCTGAAAGCCCTCCGCAGCAAGATTGGCTTTATTCCGCAGAAAGCTCTGCTATTTACCGGAACAATCGCCGAAAACCTCAAGTATGGAAAGCTGGATGCCAGCATGATGGAGCTGGATGCGGCGGCTGATGTGGCTCAGGCCAAGGATTTTATCGAAAGCAAGGAAGACCGGTTTGAGACCCATTTGGCAGAAGGCGGTAGCAATCTGTCTGGCGGGCAAAAACAGCGACTGTCTATCGCGCGTGCCATTGTCAAGGAACCAGAAATCTATATCTTTGATGATTCCTTCTCTGCCTTAGACTATCGGACAGATGCGATTTTACGCAAGCGCCTCAAGGAAGTGACGGAAAATGCGACTGTCCTTATCGTTGCCCAGCGTGTGGGAACTATTATGGATGCGGACCAGATTATTGTCCTCAACGAAGGGGAAATTGTCGGTCGTGGTAAGCACGATGAGTTAATGGAAAGCAATGAATTCTACCGTGAAATTGCCAATTCTCAACTCAATCGTCAGTCCTTGACAGAAGAAGAATAGGAGGGTGATATGAAGAATACAAATGTTTTTAAGCGTGTTTGGACCTATTTGCGGACCTACAAAAGCTCTATCATTATTGCCATCCTTATGAAGATTCTCAGTGCCATTATGAATACCTTAGAGCCCCTGGTGCTGGGTATGGTTATCACCGAGCTGACAGCAAACTTATTGGATATGGCCAAGGGTGTTGAAGGAGCCGGTATCAACGTGCCTTATGTCGCAACCCTCCTAGCAATTTACGCCTTCCGTGCCCTCATGTACGAAGTTGGAGCTTATTTTTCTAACTATTTCATGACCAAGGGTGTTCAACATGCTGTCCGTGATATGCGCCAGGACTTGAGCCAAAAAATCAATCGAATCCCGGTTTCCTATTTTGACAAGGAGCAGTATGGTGACCTCCTGGGCCGCTTTACCAATGACGTTGAGACAGTTTCCAATGCCCTACAGCAGAGTTTCCTGCAAATTGTCAATGCGGCCTTGATTTTGACCTTTGCGATCGGCATGACCTTCTACCTCAATGTTTCCCTGGCCTTGGTCGTTCTGCTCTTGGTACCCCTGACTTACTTTAGTTCCAGCTATATCATCAAGCGCTCCCAGCCTTATTTCAAGGAACAGGCTGCTATCCTGGGTCGCCTCAATGGCTTTATTCAGGAAAATCTGACCGGATTCCATGTTTTGAAACTCTACGGACGGGAAGAGCAGTCTAAACTTGAATTTCGCCAAATTACGACGGAACTGCAGGAGGTTGGTTTCAAGGCTAGCTTTACCTCTGGCATGATGATGCCGGTGGTTCAGGGCTTGTCAAACCTGACCTATGTTATCATTGCCCTCTTGGCTGGTCTCCAGGTTTTGGCGGGGCGTCTGACAGTTGGTAATTTGCAGGCCTTCGTCCAATATGTCTTCCAAATTTCTCAGCCGGTGCAAACCCTTACCCAGCTAGCTCCCCAGTTGCAGTCTGCTAAATCTTCCCTGGAGCGCATTTTTTCAGTCCTAGATGAGGTGGATGAGGTCAACGCCAATGAGCAAGCCTTGACAGACAATCTGACCGGCCAAGTCAGCTTTGAAAATGTTGAATTTGGCTATTCTGAGGATAAGCCTCTCATTCGCAATTTCAATCTGGAAGTCAAGCCAGGTGAAATGGTGGCCATCGTTGGACCAACGGGTGCCGGAAAAACTACACTCATTAACCTGCTGATGCGATTTTACGATGTAACATCTGGAGCCATTAAGGTCGACGGTCACGATATTCGTCAATTATCACGCCAGTCCTACCGTAGTCAATTTGGTATGGTTCTGCAGGATGCCTGGCTTTATGAAGGAACTATCAAGGAAAACCTTCGTTTTGGTCGGCTGGATGCCACTGATGAGGAAATTGTTGAGGCAGCCAAGATTGCCAATGTGGACCACTTTATCCGTACCCTACCTGGCGGTTACAATATGGAGATGAACCAGGAATCCAGCAATATTTCGCAGGGGCAAAAACAGCTTTTGACCATTGCGCGTGCCTTGCTAGCAGATCCCTCCATTCTCATTCTTGATGAGGCGACCTCATCCGTTGATACCCGCTTGGAATTGCTGATTCAGAAGGCTATGAAACGGCTCATGCAGGGCAGAACCAGCTTTGTCATCGCCCATCGTCTGTCAACCATTCAAGAGGCGGATAAGATTCTGGTCCTCAAAGACGGCCAAATCATTGAACAGGGTAATCATGAAAGTCTGCTAGCCCAGGAAGGATTCTACTATAATCTCTATCAAAGCCAGTTTAGTAGCAGTCAGTAAGGTTTCCACACCGATATTTTCCAAAATTGGCCAGATTTGTTATGCTAATATTAGAAATAACAGGGAGTATGAGTACATGAAAAAATCTCAACTGGTTTTAACAATCCTATCGCTCATCATCCTGGCTGTCTATCTAGGCTTTAGAAAGACAAGCATCGACCTTCCAGAGGCGGACAGAATTGTTATCCAAAACGAAGACTTTCAGTAAATTGCTGTTCTAGAAGGAAAGGACACTGCGCGTCTTCATTCAGATGTGACATATATTAGCCCCTATTTCTTTGATAATCCTAGCAAGCAGGACGCCCCCGCAGGTAGATAAGTTCTACTTTTTAGAATTTTTGCCCAGCAGTAAAAATGCCTACCTCTATAAATCCAAAGGAGCAACCTATCTGGAATTGCCCTATGAAAAATCGGTCAAAACCAAGAAAGTTATAGAGGAGATTCTCCCAAGATAAGTCGGCGCTAGCCGGCTTTTTCAATCCCTTGAGAAATCTCTGCTCCCATGTTAAAATAGATGAATAGAAAAATAAACGGAGAACACATGAATTATTTTAACGTAGGAAAAATAGTCAATACCCAAGGCTTGCAAGGAGAAATGCGTGTCCTGTCTGTGACGGACTTCGCTGAGGAACGTTTTAAAAAAGGCGCAGTCTTGGCGCTTTTTGATGACAAGGATCAGTTTGTCATGGAAGTGGAAATTGCCTCCCACCGCAAGGCCAAGAACTTCGATATTATCAAGTTCAAAGGGCTCTATCATATCAACGACATTGAGAAATACAAGGGCTTTAGCCTCAAGATTGCGGAGGAAAATCTGACAGATTTGGACGAAGGCGAGTTTTACTACCATGAAATCATCGGGCTGGATGTCTATGAAAATGACCAGTTCATCGGACAAATCAAGGAAATCCTTCAGCCGGGTGCCAATGATGTTTGGGTGGTCAAACGAAAAGGCAAGAAAGATTTGCTTTTGCCGTATATTCCGCCGGTTGTTCTTAATATTGACATTGACAACAAGCGCGTCGATGTAGAATTGCTCGAGGGGCTGGATGATGAAGATTGATATTTTGACTCTCTTTCCAGAAATGTTTGCACCCTTGGAACATTCTATTGTCGGTAAGGCGCGGGACAAGGGCTTGCTGGAAATCAATTATCATAATTTCCGTGAGAAAGCCGAGAAATCGCGCCACGTGGATGATGAGCCCTACGGTGGAGGTCAAGGTATGCTCTTGCGGGCTCAACCGATTTTTGACACCATGGATGCCATTTCCCAAACCAATCCGCGCGTGATTTTGCTGGATCCAGCCGGTCGGACTTTTAATCAAGCCTACGCTGAGGAATTGGCTCAGGAGGAGCAGTTGATTTTCATCTGTGGTCACTATGAGGGCTACGATGAGCGGATTAAGGCCTTGGTGACAGACGAGATTTCTCTTGGTGATTATGTATTGACTGGTGGGGAGTTGGCTGCCATGACCATGATTGATGCGACGGTGCGCTTGATTCCAGAGGTGATTGGCAAAGAAGCTAGCCACACTGATGACAGTTTTTCGTCTGGTTTGTTGGAATATCCCCAGTACACGCGCCCTTATGAATACCGTGGCATGGTCGTCCCAGATGTGCTTATGAGTGGGCACCATGAAAATATCCGGAAATGGCGCTTGGAGCAAAGCCTACGCAAGACTTATGAGCGTCGTCCTGACTTGTTAGAGAAATATGACATGACGGCAGAAGAGGAAGAAATTTTCCAGAAAATCAAAGCAGAAGTATCACCAGAAGACTAGGGACAATCCTTGTTCCTTTTCTTTTTTATTAGATTGACAAAATTTTCTGAATTTTTCTTGAAATTCATCATCAAAAGTAGTAGAATAGTAAAAAATAAGGAGCTGTATCCAGTAATTTTGCTGGAATTTTGACAGTGTCTCAAGAAAATGAAGGCTGAGTGGTAGAAAACCAACCTTCGTTAGAGGCGCTGAGCTGTAAATCGAGCTTCTAACAAGGAGTGAACACTATGACTGTAAATCTTGATTGGGAAAATCTAGGCTTTTCCTATATGAAATTACCCTACCGTTTTATTGCGCATTTTAAAGATGGCCAATGGAGCGAGGGAGAGTTGACAGATGATACAAATTTGCACATTTCAGAAAGTTCTCCAGCCCTCCATTACGGCCAACAAGCTTTTGAAGGGCTAAAAGCTTATCGCACCAAGGAGGGAAAACTCCAGCTCTTTCGTCCAGACCAAAACGCTGAGCGCCTGCAACGAACAGCAGACCGCTTGCTCATGGAGCCTGTTCCGACGGAGCTCTTCATCAAGGCTTGCAAAGAAGTGGTCAAAGCCAACGCAGACTACGTTCCTCCCTATGGAACTGGTGGCACCCTCTATCTTCGCCCGCTCCTCATTGGTGTCGGTGACATCATTGGCGTAAAACCTGCTGAGGAGTACATTTTCACCGTTTTTGCCATGCCAGTTGGTGCTTACTTCAAGGGTGGATTGGCGCCGACCAACTTCCTCATTCAGGACAAGTACGACCGCGCGGCACCAAATGGTACAGGTGCAGCCAAGGTTGGTGGTAACTATGCAGCTTCCCTCCTGCCTGGCCAATATGCCAAAAAGCAGGGCTTCTCAGATGTGATTTATCTGGACCCAGCTACCCACACCAAGATTGAAGAAGTCGGCTCAGCAAACTTTTTTGGGATTACAGCTGATGACGAGTTTGTTACGCCAATTTCACCGTCAATTTTGCCCTCTATTACCAAGTATTCTCTTTTGTACTTGGCAGAGCATCGTCTGGGTATGAAGGCTGTGGAGCGTGAAGTCCTTGTCGAAGAATTAGACCAGTTTGTCGAAGCAGGAGCCTGCGGAACAGCAGCCGTTATCTCTCCAATCGGCGGAGTGCAGCATGGCGATAAATTCCATGTCTTCTACAGTGAGACTGAGGTAGGACCTGTTACTCGTAAGCTCTATGAAGAATTAACAGGAATCCAATTCGGTAACGTTGAAGCACCTGCAGGCTGGATTGTTGAAGTGGAATAAAAATAATACTCTATTTTTGCATGTTCATGTGCAGAGGTAGGGTATTTTGTTTTTTAGGCACCAAAATGCTTTTTTTTCTTTTTAAGTGTTTATGCTTCCCAATTTGTAAAATTAAGCAAGACAGAAAAAGCCATCTATATTAGGCTCAGATAAACTACCACATTTGTCTGAAAGGAACTAACATAAATGACCTATACCCATGAACCACAAATGAACTCGTAATGATAGAGGCTTACTACAAAGAAGGTATAAAAGTTACAGATATCATGATAGTCCTTAGAAGATCAAAGCAGACCGTCTATCATGTTATCAACTTTCTCAAAGATGGGCATTCTGCCTATGACTATTATGAACACTACAAAGCCAATAAGAAACGCTGTGGTCGGAGGAAAACAAGTCTTTCGCAAGCAGAAAAAGACTTTATTCAAACTCATTTAGATCAAAGCTGGAGCCTTGATGTCATTAAAGAAACTTATCCAAATAGGATTTCTTGTTCTATTAGAACTCTCTATCGACTGGCTGACCGTGGTGTTTTCAAGAAGGAAGACCTCCCTTGGAAAGGAAAACGAAAACCAAATGGTCATAGCGAAAAAAGAGGAAAACAAGCCTTTCGCAGAGATTTACGTGAAAGAGCTGAACTCTATCCTGATTTTCATACAGAGTTCGGACACTTAGAAGGAGATACCATTATTGGCGAGAAACACAAAAGTGCGGTCATTACCTTAGTAGAACGCCTCTCAAAAGCTATCATTACACTGAAAACTAAGGGACGAAAAGCAAGTGATATCGAGGTTGCCATCAATCAATGGCTGTCTCAATTCCCTAGGCATCTCTTTAAGTCGATTACTTTTAATTGTGGGAAAGAGTTTTCCAATTGGAAGTCTATTTCAAATGCACATGACATCGATATTTTCTTTGCCGATCCAGGTTGTCCTGGACAACGAGGTCTCAATGAACACTCGAATGGTTTACTGAGACGAAACGGATTGCCTAAACAGATGGATTTTATAGATGTTTCTCAGCAGTTTTTATCAACTGTAGCTGATAAATGAAATAGAATTCCTAGAAAGTCTTTGAATTATCAAACATCCTACAAAGTTTTTCTGGGTTTCTTGAAAAAGTCTAGCATAATTTGACAATTTAGAAAAAAACGAAAAAGTGGAAAATAGTATGACATACCAAACGCAAACAACTTGGAAAGAAATCATTAAGAAGATACCAGCAGATTACCAGTTTACAGATACCTATCAGCCAGCGGAAGAATGGTGGGACTATAAGGGGCATCGCCTGCATTTGGATACGTATAGAAATACAGAAGCCCCTGCTAAGATTATTGCCTTTCACGGCGTAGGTACCACTGGGAGACAGATTTCAATGATTTTGGGTGGCCCACAAGCTAAGAACGGTTACTCTTTTTATAGATGAAATATCTCAGGGCCATGCTTTTCTTGACTTTCTATCCTATTTTGAATACAATGTATTATAAAGGAGGTCGGGTGATGACTACTATGACGTTACGGATTAACGATGAGGATTCTAAACTGATTAAGAATTATATCCAGTTGCATGGACTGACGATTTCAGAGTTTGCGCGTCAGGCTATGTTGGAAAGAATCGAGGATGAATATGATTTGGCTGTTCTTCGTCAGGCTATGGCAGAGGATGACGGAGTTCGCATTTCGCATGAGGAGTTAATGGCGGAGTTTGGGCTATGACCTATAAGTTAACCTATACTTCAAGGGCCGTAAAACAACTGAAGAAATTAGATGCTTTTACTCGAAAATCAATCTTGACTTGGATTGATAATAACATTGCACATACCGACAACCCACGTCTGCATGGCAAGGGATTGACAGCTAATCGGTCAGGAGAATGGAGTTATCGTGTAGGAAATTATCGGATTTTGGCAAATATTTACGATAATGAAATTGTCATTGAAGTGTTCGCCATCGGTCACCGCAGAGATAGTTATTAGCATACGAGTCAAAGGATATTTTTCTTGACTTCAAACCAATCGACCCAAAACAAATTTAGGAGCAAGCATGACAGTATTTAGAGATGATTTACAAGATTTAGAACCCTATAAATTACCGGGGCAGGCAGTTCACAATCTGGGCGACAATGAAAACCGCCTGATTGATTGGACTTTTTTGTTGGAGGAAAGTTTGGAGCAATTGAAAGCGGGCGAATTGTCTTTTTACGGTGACAATCGCTACGCAGAATTGATTGAAATCTATGCCAATTATCTCGGTGTCCAGTCCCAACAAGTGACAGCAGGAGTCGGGTCGGATTTTCTGGTGCATATGATTATTATCGGCGCCCTCAAGCACGATGAGGTCTTTTTGACCATCAATCCAGACTTTTTCATGTACGAGGTCTACAATCAGATACATGGCAGTCGGTTTGTCTCTTACGACCTGCCACAAGACAAGCAAACCTTTGTTCTCAAGGCGGATGATTTGCTGGAGTATGCCAAATCAGTCAAGGCCAAGATGATCATGTTTTCCAATCCTAACAATCCCTCTTCAGTCGCATTTGACTCAGTCCAAGTCGAGAAAATTATCGCCCAATTCGATGGTCTGGTCGTTATTGATGAGGCCTATATCGAGTTTGCGGACAGCAGTAGTTTTGTAGAGAAAATCAACCAGTATGACAATCTGATTGTCCTGCGCACCCTGTCCAAGGCCTTCGGACTAGCTGGCATCCGGCTCGGATTTGCGGTAGCTCAGGAGCAACTGATTGTTGAGCTGGACAAGATTATTCCGCCCTATAGTTTGTCCAATGTCACGGCGAAAATCGGCACACTAGCCTTAGCTCATAGGGATTTGGTTGTTGAAAAAATAGCAGAGCTGAAAGCTATACGCGCTGCGTTTATCGAATTCTTGCAGGCCATTCCTGATTGCCGTGTTTTACCTAGCCAAGCGAATTTTGTGACCTTTTCTGCGCCTTGGAGCAAGGAATTGTACGAATTCGCCCTTACCAAAGACTGGAAGTTCAAATATTATTCCCAAGGCGTCCTTGCCAATCACATTCGTATGGCTATCGGACGACCAGAAGAAATGGATGCAATGAAGAAAATGATAAAAGAAGTGGCAGGAATTTAATCTCCTGCTGTTTTTCCCAAATTTCAAGTTGAAGTTAGCCACCCAAAAGAAATTCACTTGGCGACTTGTAGTCCAAGCATTTTTTAGGGTA
>NZ_JBIMJM010000054.1:0-9446 GCF_043674115.1 Streptococcus sp. A34
AGTTCTACCTTATTTCCTTGTCTCAGTCTAATTTCCAGTTTTTAAGACAGACTAGAACTTACTTTGAGAATTTAGCGTTTTAAAGAAATAAAAGTATCTTTTATATTTGGCTCTTTGTTTCTCTCATCTTTTGTGGTATAATGTCTAAAGTATCTAGAGCATGATTGGTTTTAAAGAAATAAAAGTATCTTTTATAAAAAAGTCCCTGGTGAGCAAGTTATCTCTTTCCTATGGTATCGCTCGCTGGTCAATGCAGGTTCTTAAAAGGAGTATCCTATGTTTATCGAATTATTGAAAGCCATTTTCTTAGGCATTGTTGAAGGAATTACGGAATGGTTGCCAGTTTCCTCTACTGGTCATTTGATTTTGGTCCAGGAATTTATTCAGTTCAACCAGTCGAATAGCTTTGTGGAGATGTTCAACATTGTTATCCAGTTGGGGGCGATTTTGGCTGTTATGACCATCTATTTCCATCGCCTTAATCCTTTCCAGCCTGGCAAAAGCAAGCGTGAGATTCAGTTGACCTGGCAGCTATGGGCCAAGGTTGTCATTGCTTGTATTCCATCCATCTTGGTGGCCCTGCCCTTTGATAGCTGGTTTGAGGCCCACTTCAACTTTATGGTGCCCATCGCCATTGCCTTGATTGTCTATGGTATTGCCTTTATCTGGATTGAAGAGCGCAATAAGAGAGTCCAGCCTACAGTGACGGACTTGCCGTCCATGCCTTATAAGACGGCTCTGTTTATCGGTCTCTTCCAGGTTTTGGCCATTATTCCAGGGACTAGCCGTTCTGGGGCGACGATTTTGGGGGCCATTATTCTTGGGACCAGTCGTTCGGTGGCAGCTGACTTTACCTTCTTCTTGGCTATTCCTACCATGTTTGGCTATAGCGGGCTCAAGGCGGTCAAGTATTTTATCGACGGCAATACGCTCAACTTTGAACAGGTCTTGATTCTCTTGGTCGCATCGTTAACGGCCTATCTTGTTTCTGTCGTTGTCATCCGGATGCTGACAGATTATGTGAAGAAACATGATTTTACAGTGTTTGGTTACTATCGGATTATCCTGGGGGCCATTCTATTGGTTTATTCTTTCTTGAAGTTTATTTCCTAAAAGCAGGCTGTCCTGCTTTTCTTTTGTTTTTCCGACGGCAATTTAGTATAATGGTGAGAGATTTGTATGAGAATGTGGCCTATTTGTTGGAAAATCTAGGCAGATGTATGAGGTAAGTATGAAAGTAAAACAAATTAGTGATTCGACCTTGAAAATCACTATTCTATTAGATGATTTGGAAGAAAGAGGCATGGAGATTGCGGATTTTCTTATCCCCCATGAGAAGACGGAGGAATTCTTTTATTCTGTTTTAGATGAATTGGAGTTGCCCCTGACCTTTCGAGAAAGTGGCATGCTCAGTTTTCGCGTAACGCCCAAGCCTGACAAGGTCGATATTTTTGTAACCAAGTCAGAGATTGATAAGCACATCAACTTTGAGGACTTGGCTGACTTTGACAATCTCGATGAGGTCAGTCAGATGACGCCGGCGGATTTTCTTCAGTCTTTGGAGAAAAACCTGAAAGATAAGAGCGCCTATGACAAGGATGCGGTACAGCGTCTGGCAGATATAGAGGCTGAAGAAGAGGCAGAGCCCTATATCTACTATGTTCTGCACTTTGCGAATGTGCAGGAAGTGGTTCAATTCGCCCAGGCCATCGATGTGGATTTTGAAGAATCAGAGCTCTACAAGATGAACGATGACTACTTTATGACTGTCCTCTTGGATGTGAGTGACCGTTCCGCAGATTATCCAGATTACCTCCTGTCTAGAATGTTGGAGTACACGGACGACTCTACCGTGACCCGTCCTGTTCTGCAGGAGCATGGCCAGGTCTTGTTGCCTCTGGCCGCTGTTGAGGAATTGAAGAAGGTAAGTCTTGCATGATGCCTTTTGCTTTGAAATATGTCCTCATCCTGATTGGAACCTTGATTACCTCGGTCATTCTGACGCCTTTGATCCGTTTTCTGGCTTTTAAAATTGGGGCGGTGGACCATCCAAATGCCCGCAGAATTAATAAGGTACCCATGCCAACGGCTGGTGGCCTAGCTATTTTTATCACCTTTTCGGCTGCGGTTCTCTTCTTTCTACCGCAAATCGTTACCTATGTGAGCCATAAGGGAACCTATTTTGACTACGTTCTTCCCTTGGTTCTGGCGAGTGGTATGGTGGTGGTGACAGGCTTGGTGGATGATATCAAGGAGCTCAGTCCTTTGCCCAAATTCCTTGGGATAACAGCTGCGGCCCTAGTCATTTGGTTCTTCACGGATTTCCATTTTGATGCCTTTAAACTGCCTTTTGGTGGCCCCTATATTGAGTTTCCGACCTGGTTGTCCTTTTTCCTCACCATGCTCTGGATTGTAGCCATTACCAATGCGGTTAATTTGATTGACGGCTTGGACGGGCTGGTTTCAGGGGTATCGATTATTTCGCTGACCACCATGGGCCTGGTTTCCTATTTCTTCCTGGTGGAGAGCGAGATTTATTTGACCTTGACCTTATTTGTCTTGGTTGTTGCGATTGTCGGGTTCCTGCCCTATAATTACAATCCGGCCATTATCTATCTTGGTGATACGGGAGCCCTCTTTATCGGCTTTATGATTGGTGTTTTGTCCCTCCAAGGTCTGAAAAATTCGACCGCTGTTGCTGTTGTGACGCCCATGATTATTCTGGGAGTACCGATTACAGATACGGTTGTGGCCATTATTCGTCGAACCCTTTCTGGTAAGAAAATCTATGAGGCAGACCGGATGCATCTCCACCA
Source organism: Streptococcus sp. A34 (assembly GCF_043674115.1). Taxonomy (NCBI): domain Bacteria; kingdom Bacillati; phylum Bacillota; class Bacilli; order Lactobacillales; family Streptococcaceae; genus Streptococcus; species Streptococcus sp. A34. Next base: position 2,817 of record NZ_JBIMJM010000054.1, read on the forward strand.
TCGCCTCCTGTCCCTGGGTTTGACCCATCGGGGAACAGTCTTGGTTATCTATGGGATTTCCTTTTTATTCTCATTGATTTCCCTCTTGTTCAATGTGTCCAGTCGTGTCGGCGGTGTATTGTTGATCTTATCTGCAGGATTTGGCTTGGTTCTCTTTTGTGAACTCATCGGTATTTTCGGTGAAAATCGAACGCCCCTCCTCAATCTTCTGCGCTTTATTGGCAACAGCGGCTATCGACAAGAACGGATAGCAGACTGGAAAGAAAAACGAATTATTCGGAGAAATCAGAAGAAAGATTAAGTCTAGAAACATGGAAAGAGCCGATTGGCTCTTTTTTTGATATACTATGATAGATACTGTTCATTAAAATTTCCAGACAATGAGATTTTATGTGCGTCAAGGGGGGGGAGCTGCCTGGGCAGTTTTTCCCAGCATGTATAAGGGACAGGACAGAAAAATAAAGGAGCATACCATGTCAGTATTAGAAATCAAAGACCTTCATGTGGAAATTGAAGGCAAGGAAATCCTCAAGGGTGTCAATTTGACCCTCAAAACAGGTGAAATTGCAGCCATCATGGGACCAAACGGTACCGGTAAATCAACCCTTTCAGCAGCCATCATGGGCAATCCAAGCTATGAAGTGACGCAAGGGGAAGTCCTCTTTGACGGTGTCAATATCTTGGAATTGGAAGTGGATGAGCGCGCTCGTATGGGTCTTTTCTTGGCCATGCAGTACCCATCTGAAATTCCGGGTATTACCAATGCAGAATTCCTCCGTGCAGCTATGAATGCTGGCAAGGAAGACGAGGATAAAATCAACGTCCGCGACTTCATCACCAAGTTGGACGAGAAAATGGAACTCCTCAATATGAAAGAGGAAATGGCTGAGCGTTACCTCAACGAAGGTTTCTCTGGTGGTGAGAAAAAACGCAACGAAATCCTGCAATTGCTCATGTTGGAGCCAACTTTTGCCCTTCTGGACGAAATTGACTCAGGTTTGGACATTGACGCCCTCAAGGTCGTATCAAAAGGCATCAACGCTATGCGTGGCGAAGGTTTTGGTGCCATGATTATCACCCACTACCAACGCCTGCTTAACTACATCACGCCTGATGTGGTCCATGTCATGATGGAAGGTCGTGTCGTCCTGTCAGGCGGCCCTGAATTGGCGCAACGCTTGGAAAAAGAAGGCTATGTTAAGGTAGCTGCTGAGCTTGGCATCGACTACAAAGAAGATGACATTTAAGTCTTTGGAGGAACCTATGACCAAAGAATTGATACAAGAATTTTCACTCCAACAGGCCGAGCCAACATGGTTGACAGACCTACGTTTGGCGGCTTTTGGGAAAATAGCAGAGCTGGACTTGCCAGTTATCGAGCGGGTAAAATTTCACCGTTGGAATTTGGGTGACGGCAGTTTAGCCATCAACGATGCAGTAGGAAACGTACCGGATTTCACAGTTCTAGGTGACAATCCTATGCTGGTGCAAGTCGGTAGCCAGACGCTTTTGGAACAATTACCAGCAGACCTTGTCGAAAAAGGAGTAGTCTTTACAGACTTCACTTCGGCTTTGGAAGTCATTCCTGATGTCATTGAGAAATACCTCGGTGTAGCAGTTCCATTTGATGAACACAAATTGGCAGCCTACAACACAGCCTATTTCAACTCGACAGCCGTTCTTTACATTCCGGATAATGTTGAAATTGACCAGCCTGTCGAAGGTATTTTCTACCAAGACGCGACAAGTGGCGTGGCTTTTAACAAGCGCGTACTGATTATCGCAGGCAAGAACACCAAGCTCAATTATTTAGAACGATTTGAGAGCCTTGGCGACGACGCGGTGAAAACCTCTGCCAACATTGTGGTCGAAGTGATTGCCCAGGCAGGAAGCCAGATTAAGTTCTCAGCCATTGACCGCTTGGGGCAGCACCTGGATACCTATTTGACTCGCCGTGCGACCATTGGCAACGATGCCAGCGTGGACTGGGCCATTGGCCTCCTTAACAAAGGAAATGTCGTCGCTGACTTGGATGCAGACCTCAAGGGAAATGGTAGCCATGCTAATCTCAAGGTGGTCGGCCTGTCAGCTGGCCGTCAGGTTCAGGGTGTCGATACCCGCGTGACCAACTACGGCAATAATTCGGTCGGTCATATCCTGCAACACGGGGTTATTTTGGAAAGTGGTACTCTTACCTTCAACGGCATTGGACACATTATTCGTGGTGCCAAGGGAGCAGATGCCCAGCAGGAAAGCCGCGTCCTTATGCTGTCTGACAAGGCGCGTTCCGACGCTAACCCAATCCTTCTCATTGATGAGAATGAAGTCACGGCCGGTCACGCAGCTTCTATCGGTCAGGTGGACCCAGAGGATATGTATTATCTCATGAGCCGTGGTTTGGATCGCGCGACAGCCGAGCGTCTGGTCATCCGTGGGTTCTTGGGAGCTGTTATCACAGAAATCCCAGTCAAGGAAGTCCGCGACCAGATGATTGATGTGATTGAAGATAGCTTGTCAAAACGCTAAGATGAAACAAGGAAAGATTCAAGTTACATTAGAACCCCTTGCCAAGTCGGATTGGGATACGTTTATCCTAGCAAATCAAGTATCGTTTAACTTCGGAGCTTTGGAAGAATTAGGAGAACGCCATACCTTCTTCGAGGAGGAAGGCCAGGTCATAGCGCGTGAAACGGTTCTCATGTCTTTGGAACATGGACAAGCCTACTGGATAGTACTGGAAAATCAGCGAGTAGGCGGCCTTGTTCTCGTCTTAGATGGTGAACAGGGAGAACTAGAAACCCTGTTTACTTCACCAGAAGTCCATGGCCGAGGCATTGGATTTGCGACCTGGCAAGTGGTGGAAGCGACCTTTCCACAGGTCAAGGTTTGGCAAACCATCACACCTTACTATGACCAACGCAATATCCATTTCTATGTCAATCGATGCGGTTTTCGCATTGTTGAATACTTCAATGCCTTCCATAAAGTAATGTTTTTGGAAGGGAAAGAGGAACAGGATATGCTGGAACAATTTCCACAGGGAGTTTTCCGCTTTGAAAAAATGATAAAGAAGTGAGGGATAGTCATGTTAGAAGAGTGTAAATCAGATTTTCCCATTTTAGATCAAATTGTTAATGATGAGCCGCTGGTTTATCTGGATAATGCCGCAACGACGCAAAAGCCGCAGCAGGTATTGGATGTCTTGGCAGACTATTACCAGAAGGACAATGCCAATGTCCACCGTGGAGTGCATACCTTGTCTGAGCGCTCAACGGCCCGTTATGAGGCGGCGCGCCAGACGGTAGCTGATTTTATCCGTGCCAAGTCTAGCAAGGAGATCCTCTTTACCCGAGGAACGACGACGGGGCTCAATTGGGTGGCTCAGTTTGCTAGAGATCTTCTCCAAGCAGACGACGAGGTCATCATTTCGGTTCAGGAGCACCATTCCAATATCATTCCTTGGCAGCAGGCCTGCCAGAAAACAGGGGCAAAGCTCCGCTATGTTACCTTGAAAAATGGCGAGCTCGACATGGACGTCCTGAAGGAAGTCCTGTCTGAAAAGACCAAGTTTGTCTCTCTAGCCCATATTTCCAATGTTTTGGGCTCAGTTGCGCCCATTAAGGAAATAGCAGAGCTGGTGCACGCGGTCGGTGCCTACTTGGTAGTGGACGGTGCCCAATCAACTCCGCATATGGTTATTGATGTGCAGGATTTGGACGTAGATTTCTTTGCCTTCTCAGGGCACAAGATGTTGGGACCAACCGGTATTGGCGTCCTCTATGGCAAACAAGAACTGTTAGAACTAATGTCTCCTGTCGAATTCGGGGGTGAAATGATTGAATTTGTCTATGAACAATACGCAACTTGGAAGGAACTACCTTGGAAATTCGAAGCGGGGACACCTAATATTGCGGGTGCTGTCGGACTTGCAGCTGCCATTGATTACTTAAATGACATCGGCATGGAGCATGTCCAGCAGCACGAGGAAGAATTGATTGCTTACATCTGGCCAAAATTGCAGGCCATTCCCGGCTTGACCATTTACGGTAGCCAGGACGTCAGTAAGCGGACAGGTTTGATTGCCTTTAATCTGGATGATTTGCACCCACACGATGTGGCGACTGCCTTGGATTATGAAGGCGTTGCTGTTCGAGCAGGTCATCATTGTGCCCAACCGCTTCTCAGTTATCTGCAGGTGCCGGCGACTGTTCGGGCAAGTTTCTATATTTACAATACCAAGGCTGACTGCGACAAGTTGGTCGATGCCTTGCTCAAAACAAAGGAGTTTTTCAATGGCCCTATCTAGGTTAGACTCGCTCTATATGGCCGTTGTGTCAGAGCATTCCAAATCTCCTCGCCATCATGGTAGCCTCTCAGGAGTCGAAAAGCTTGAATTGCACAATCCCACCTGCGGCGATGTTATTGAATTGTCTGTCAAAATCGAGGATAATGTCATCACAGACATTGCCTTTGATGGTGTCGGCTGTACCATTTCCACAGCCTCGGCCTCTATGATGACAGAGGCCGTTCTCGGAAAGAGTCTGGACCAAGCCCAAGAACTGGCGGAAGTCTTTTCTCAAATGGTCCAAGGTCAGCAAGACGACAAGCAAAAAGAATTGGGAGATGCCGCGCTTCTAGCGGGTGTTGCCAAATTCCCACAGCGAATTAAATGTGCGACCCTATCCTGGAATGCCCTCAAAAAGGCGATGGACAGACATGTCAGCTAAGAATAAACAAATAATACAGAAAGGATTGTTTGGTTTAGTTAAGTAAACTGAACTGAACAGGCCCAAGATTTATAGGGCTTAGTATCTTATATTATGTCAGAAGAAAGAATTGAACCAACCCCGATTGATCTTGGGGAATATAAATTCGGTTTCCATGATGAGAACGTGGAACTGGTGGCTTCAACTGGTAAGGGGTTGAGCGAAGAAGTCATTCGTGAAATGTCACGTATCAAAGGCGAGCCTGAATGGATGCTGGAATTCCGTCTCAAGTCCTATGAGACCTTCAAGAAAATGCCTATGCAGACTTGGGGTGCAGACCTATCTGAACTGGATTTTGATGATATTGTTTACTATCAAAAACCATCGGATAAACCGGCACGTAGCTGGGATGATGTACCAGACAAAATCAAAGAAACCTTTGAACGCATCGGTATTCCAGAAGCTGAGCGTGCTTACCTGGCAGGTGCTTCTGCCCAGTATGAGTCTGAAGTTGTCTACCACAACATGAAGGAAGAGTATGATAAGCACGGCATCATCTTTACCGATACCGATACTGCTTTGAAGGAGCATCCAGAGCTCTTCAAAAAATACTTTGGGAAACTTGTCCCGCCTTCAGACAACAAATTGGCTGCCCTTAACTCAGCGGTTTGGTCAGGTGGGACCTTCATCTATGTACCAAAAGGTGTCAAGCTGGATATTCCACTCCAAACCTACTTCCGTATTAACAATGAAGGAACAGGGCAGTTCGAACGTACTCTCATCATCGTGGATGAAGGAGCAAGTGTTCACTATGTAGAAGGCTGTACGGCTCCGACATACTCAACAGCGAGTCTCCACGCTGCTATTGTGGAAATCATTGCCCACGAAGGTGCCTACATGCGCTACACAACCATCCAAAACTGGTCTGACAATGTCTATAACCTCGTAACCAAGCGTGCTCGCGCAGAGAAAAATGCTACGGTCGAGTGGATTGATGGAAACCTTGGTGCTAAGACGACCATGAAATACCCGGCCGTTTATCTGGAAGGAGAAGGCGCGCGTGGAACTATGTTGTCCATAGCCTTTGCCAATAAAGGTCAGGTCCAAGACACGGGTGCCAAGATGATCCATAATGCTCCACGCACTTCATCATCTATCGTGTCTAAATCCATCGCCCGCGGTGGCGGTGAGGTTAACTATCGTGGTCAGGTTACATTTGCCAAAAACTCGGTAAAATCTATCAGCCACATCGAGTGCGATACCATTATCATGGATGATATTTCCAAGTCAGATACCATTCCATTTAATGAAATACATAACTCACAAGTGGCCCTGGAACACGAAGCCAAAGTCTCAAAAATCTCAGAGGAACAACTCTATTACCTCATGAGCCGCGGCCTCTCCGAATCCGAAGCCACAGAGATGATTGTCATGGGCTTTGTCGAACCATTCACCAAAGAACTCCCAATGGAATACGCAGTCGAACTCAACAGACTGATTGCCTATGAGATGGAGGGGTCGGTTGGTTAGATTTTTGGCAATTTAGCAAACATGAGTTTGCTAAAAGCCAAAAAATCTCCAACCGACGTTGGAAATAGAGAGCGACGGCAGTCGCTCTTCTTTATAATCTTATAACAATTCCATTCCTTCCACGCTCGTCGTTTTCTGTAAGAAAACGATATGTAGCTAGGAGTTTCGCAGGAACTCTCACCAACTGAAGTTGGAGATAAGGACTTGCGGTAGCGAGTCCACATTATAATAGAGCATACAACACATCCAAAGTAGCTTTAGGGCTACTTTTTGCATTGGTCCTCCCATCAAGGATTCTTAAAATAGGGAATCCTATCGTAAGCGCCCCATAACAAAGTATATTGAAAAAGGCTCCAAAGTCCTGTCGACTCTGGAACCTTTTTCTATTTACAAG
>NZ_JBIMJM010000055.1:0-8383 GCF_043674115.1 Streptococcus sp. A34
GGGATTTTTTGTATACACTCAAAAAGGCTACATAATCTCTACAGTGGATTTACCCACTACAGAAATTATAGAGCCGTTTTTATGCTCGAATTAAAAAATGAGAACTTAACAGTACAATTTTCTGAATTAGGTGGGCAAATTATTTCCATTAAAGACAAGGATGGTATCGAATATCTTTGGCAAGGAGATCCGACCTATTGGAGCGGTCAAGCACCAGTTCTATTTCCGATTTGTGGAAGTTTACGAAATGATTGGGCTATCTATGAACCTGCAGAAAGGCCGACATTTACAGGTACAATTCCAAGGCATGGACTTGTGAGAAAAATGATGTTCAAAAATGTAAATAGTACGGAAAACTCTTTAGAATTTTCTATTTCATCAAACGAAGAAACCGTAAAAAATTACCCTTTTGAATTTGAACTTTCCATTAACTACTCACTACTTGGCAATACAATTCGAACTGAATATCGGGTGAAAAATCTTGAAGGACATAGAAAGCTACCTTACTTTATTGGGGGTCACCCAGGTTTTAATTGTCCCTTGTTGGATGGTGAGAGTTATGAAGACTATTATTTAGAATTTGAAAAAGTAGAATCTTGTACAGTACCTAGAAGTTTTCCAGAAACTGGCTTACTTGATCTGCGAGACCGCCGGCCATTCTTGGAAAATCAAAAGACCTTGGACTTGTCCTATAAACTGTTTGAGCATGATGCCATAACATTGGATCAATTAGCATCACGAAAGGTAACCTTGAAATCAAAAAATCATCAGAAGAAACTTTCGATTGCATTTGATGATTTTCCATATTTAGTGATTTGGTCAACTACAAATCAGAGTCCCTTTATCGCATTAGAACCTTGGAGCGGACTCTCTACTTCATTGGAAGAATCTGATATTTTCAATACCAAACGAAGTATTAGCTATGTTGCTCCAAAAGAAGTTGATAAAAAACATTTTGATATTATTATTGAGTAACCTTTTGAAAATGTTTGTTCGTTACAGAAATTTGGTAAAATAGTTCGTATAATGAAAAAACTAAAAAATATTAAGCCACGATGGTTTGTTTTTATTTGTATCCTAATTTTTCTTGCTTTAGGTTTTGACAGTCGGCTTCAAGTAACTCATTACAGGCTTGTTAGTCCCAAAATATCTCAGCCAATCAGACTTGCTCTAATTACTGATTTACACTCATCAAATTACGGTAAAAATCAGATACAAATCTTGGAAACATTAGAGAAAGAAAAGCCAGATATCATTTTATTAGGTGGAGATATTTTTGATGATGAACTTTCTGACAGAAAAACTCTAGAATTGTTAAGCGGGCTAGGAAAATTTAATCATCCTTACTATGTGTCAGGTAATCATGAAATATGGAGTAATCGATATGATCAGATGCTGGAACATCTGAGACAACAGAATGTGGTCGTATTATCTGGAGATAGTAGTAGAGTTGATGTAAGGGGGCAGTCCATCACTATTTCAGGCATTGATGATCCTGAATATTTTCAAAAGTACGATACTAGTGAGAATTTGCTAGACCAACTTGAAGACATAAAAGGGAAGCAAATAAGCACTGACTTTCAAGTTTTACTAGCGCACCGACCAGAACTAATTGATACTTATCAAAAGTATGGATTTGATTTAGTGTTATCTGGTCATGCGCATGGAGGACAATGGAGAGTACCTTATTTGGTTAATGGTGTATTTGCGCCTAATCAAGGTTTTCTTCCGAAATATGCAGGTGGTTTATATGAAGTTGAAAATTCGTATTTTATTGTAAGCAGGGGTCTGGCCAAAGAATCTACACGAGTACCAAGATTCTTTAATCGCCCAGAAATCATCATTGTAGATCTTGTTAATCAGTAACTTCACTTCTTTCAAATCACTCAAAAACCCACTGACTTAATTAGCCAGTGGGTTTTATTACTTTTCCGAATCAAAAACTTATTTCAAAAAAGGTAGTGATTCGACTGATTTATACTGCAATGTAATGAAAATAAAAATTTCAAAAATCGCTTAAAATCAAGGTTTCTACCGCCTATTGACGTGTAGTGAATCCCTATTTCACATCAGTAAAGATTAAGTATTGTCTATTTTAGCTGTTAGAAACGTTTATATATCAACGTTTTTGTAATGTTCCTTAGCAAAAGGTAGAGTGAATGGTAGAGTAGTTATTGCGTTAGTTCAGCAATCTTATCAAGATAAATACCCACAGCTTCTAACATTCGTTGAGGTGCTAATTCAGCGTAAGTATCCATTGTTATCCTAGTTGATTAAAAAAATCTCTAATTTCCTCATCTTTTATAAAATAATATATAATTTTCCCCTCTCTTCTAGTGTCCAAGATGTTTTGATTGGCTAGTTTACGAAGATGGTGGGAGGCAGATGCCATACTGAGATTTAATAAACAGGCTATATCGCAGACACAGAGTTCTTCGACGGCAAGGAGATAAAAGATGATATTTATCTGTTTATTATCGGTAAATTTTGATAAAATACGAAGTGATTTTTGGACTTTTTCCTTTTCAAGGTAGTTCGTTGCGGTTGTAACATTTTGTTGATTAATAACATCCACTTGACAGATACTATCTTTTTTCATAATTTTTTCTCCTAGCCTAACACAGTCCATAGCATGTCAAAGCTGTTGTTTTCAATCAGGATATATATCCCCAATCCTAAATAAACAACGGCAATAAACCATCTGCTATATTTTTCCAAAGTTTCTCCAACAGAAGGGACTTGTGCCAATTTTTGGGCAGAAAAAACCAAGAGATAAATCATGACTAGAAAGGTCAGTAAAGCCACTATCAAATTCGCTAAATTTAAGGTAGTAAAATATGGGACAAAGACACCAATATTGTCAGCACCACAACTTGCAAAAGTAATCATAGCGACTAGAAAGATCAGGTTTTTATTATCTTTGCTCAAACCTTCTTTGGCAATAGCTTCTCCATCAGAATCTCCTAAAAGCAAAACTTTGAGGCCTAGGAAAATTGGAATCAAACCGAGCAAACCTAAAATCTCTTTACTAGGAATATAATCTAAGACAAATGCAAAAAGCAAACTTAGCAATATTAGACTAACAGAGCCTAGAAATTGTCCTAAATAGATGTTAATGATGTCTTTTCTGCTTTTTCTTTTGGCAAAAAATAACATTAGGATAATAAGTAAGTCTACGGCTGTCCCAGAATACAGGATTATTGAAGTAACAACATTTTGAATCATAAAACACCTCATTCAAATATATTTTTGAATGAATTTTAACATTAAACTTTGTAGATGTCAACTTAAAATCCACCAAAATATAGATAAGAAGTTAGTGTACCAAATATTAAAAAGCCCTGCCATCGAAATGATAGCAGGGCTTAACTTCAATATCCAGATGATATATTTATCTAAAAAAGGTAGAGTAAAAGGTAGAGTTTTTATTGATTTGTAGTGCGATATAATGAGTTTCAAAAAATCAAAAATCGCTTAAAATCAAAATTTTGACGTCTATTGACGTGTACTGAAACCCTTACTTAACCTCAGTAAAGGTCTAATAATGTCTATTTTAGCGATTATAAACCTTGATATAGCAAGACTTTTATGAATTGTCCTCCAAAAGTGTAGAGAAAAATGTAGAGATAGAATAACTATGCCGTTAATTCGTCTAATTTGGTTTGAAACAAGCTAACAACTTCCAATTTTCTTTTGCGCTAGTGAAGCGTACGTATCCATGGTAGTGGAGATTGACCGATGCCCTAATCGAACTTGTAATTATTACTTCAGTTTATCTTGTTGCGTTATAGTAATATTTAGTTCCAAACAGAAAAATACTTGATTGATAAGTAAATATATGTTAGAATGAAATCGATAAATAGAAAGCGCATTCATGGATTAGGTAAATATTGTGGACTAAAAAACTTCCTAATTTATTTTTGTTGCAGGTAGTTATAATTGGTAACGCAAATTCATATAAACAGGATCTGCAGAATGGAGAACACCATGAAGTGAGAATTCAGTCGTAAAAAAAGCCAGGTGGACTTGATGTGGGGAAAGCAGACTGATGGGGGATGTATTTTTATAGATTTCAAATTAATATTAATAAGGATAGGAGGTTCCCTGTAGATGAAAATCTACATTTATTAACTTCTGAAAAGTCATCAATTACTCATAAAGTAAATATGACAATTGAAAATAGGAAAGGAGAATATCATGCATAAGTTTGAAAAGCTATTGCTATTGTCAGGGGTTTCAGCTAGTTTATTTTTAGGATTGGGAGTGAACGCTACTTCTGTTTATGCAAATACAAAAGTAGATTAGGTAGATTCAACTATCTTAGGTGGCTGGAATGAGGAAACAGGTAAGTTTTCTAACCAGAATAGTAATTTAACGCCTGGAATTTCTAGATTGCGAGCAGCCAACAGTGGACCGATACATAATGGAAAACGTGAAAACCGTTTTCGGAAAGATGGTCTTGAATCGAGAGCTGTTGCTTCTACCACTTGGCCAGGAGTCTATCATTACAGTAGAGCTCAGATGGTAGGGGCGTATGGAAGAGGTCGTGTTAATACTGACTCAGGTCGTGTTTGGGCTCGTAATGGTACACAAGCTTACTCTCCATGGGTATTTGAAGGAGAGATTAGTACAAATCTCGCGAAAACTTTCTATGGTAAATAGTAATTGTTAAATAAATATGCCTTTTCATTAAAAAAGAAAAGGCATATTTTCTATCAGGTGATAATTTATGAATTTATTGAGAAAAATACAAATTTATATACCACTATTTATTTTAATGGCGTGTCTATGGCTTAATTACTATTACCAAAATCAGCAAAACTTAGTGGTGTTAGAAAGTAATGCTCTTAGAACATCAAACCATTTATCTCTATCTTCTGATGAATTTAGTGACATATTGACTAAAATTGGTAAGAATAATGATAACTTTTGGCTAGTTCAGAAGATAGAAAATGGAGATAAGGATGTTCTGAATATTTTTGCCAATAACTGGGATAATCTTCACTTCCCTCATAAAACAGGAGAATTATTATATAAAAATAATGATTCGAAAGCCTTGATTGGCTATTCAATAAAGACTATTTATGAAGAAAATAAAGAATATGTTATTTTTGAGGGAAGAAAATATGAAGTAATTGGAAAACTTGGAATGTTAGCTAATAGTCCGTTGTCCAGAACCATTTTAGTTAGTGACAAAAAGTTATTAGCACATGAAGGGGAACTCAGTTTAAATGGTGAATTAAATGATCCCAATTTTCAGAATCATACGAAACCAGGTGATAACATAGGTGTTGAACGTATTTTTTCTTTGTCACAATTTGCTTTCTTATTGAATGCAAGTACTGTAACGTTTGTCGGTCTATCTATTATTTTTTGGATACATTTCCTTATCCGAAAAAATAACAAAATATATCAAACATATCATTTATTAGGAAAAAACTGGGTATCCATTTATATCAAAGAATTATTTTTTCTACTTTCAGCAAATATTTGTATTTTGACGACATTTACCTTCCTATTTAAGCTACTAGGAGAGAGGCAAATGATGTTACCCCACCATTTAGCGATGGTCTTGATTGAGGTGATTAGTTTTACATTTTTGTTTTACAGAGGGAGAGCTAATGAAAAATAGAAATAATGACATACATATAAAAAAAACAATTCCCTCCGTCCTACTTCACTTACTTGCAAGTTTATTAGTCATATTACTTACGGTAGTTATCACATTAACTAGTCAGTTATTATTAAAAAATGATCAAGCTAAAAATAATATAACCCGACTATCCAACGGTTATTATAGTTACACTATAATTGATACTCTATATGAAGACGATGCTTTTTATCAGTTTAGGAGTGATAAAGAGAGTCTTGATACTCTTAGAATATTTTACAATAACTTGTATCAATCAAAAGAAATTGAGTTGTTAGCAACTTTTAATCAACCGCTTTTTATTCAATCATTCAATAAAGGAGAGAAATTTTTATATGATGAAGGGATGCTAGAAACCAATGGAAACACTAAGGATCCTGAAGCAGTAAAATCTTTTCAAATGAATCGGAAAGCATTTGATTTTTATCATTTAAAAGTTGAAGAGGGAGAGGAAATAGATTGGCCCTCTATATCTTTATTAGATTTCAACTCCTATCCTATACTTTTAGGTAGTCAATTTCGTGAACATTACAAACTAGGAGATAAAATCACTGGGGAATTTTATACGAAAACAATAACGTTTGAAGTTAAGGGTTTTTTAGAACCAAATAGTTATGTTTTCTATAAAGGGAATGCGGAATTTTATTTAGATGATTATATCGTTATACCTTATCCTATTGAACTTCCAGACATTAAGACAAAGGATTTTACATTTGAAGGTATTTTATATTTCGCTATGATTAATAGCCAGTTTGCAACACGTTTACCAAGAGAGAAGGTTTTGGAAGTGCTTCGAGAACAATCGGAAAAGTCAGGTTTTGTTGATTTTTCGCTGTTGGAAGTGGATGATTTTTTAATAAAATACGAGCAATTGTTATCGGTCATTAGTCGTCTTCAAATTTTATTGATCATACTAGTAGTTGCTCTAGGTATTCTTTTTTTATATGTTATAGGAAGCATTTTAGTATCTATTTTACGATACCAGGCGGATGAGATTCGCATTAGTTGGTTAATTGGGTATAACGTAAGAGATCGAATTTTATCCAGAATATGTATTTGGCTCTATTTATCATCTTTATTGACTTGTTTTGTGATAGAAATTTTATTATTTAAACAAATTTTTGTGTTACCTATTATGGTTGTAAGTAACTTTATCTTATATTTTATTATCTATTGCACACTAATTAAAATAAGTGAATATGAATAGGAGAAATCGTATATGATCATACTAGAAAACATTGACAAAAAATACCATAAGCACAAGGTATTTACCAAATTTAATATGAAAATAGAACCTGGAGAGATAACGGCAATTAGGGGAAAAATTGGTTCAGGGAAATCAACTCTATTAAGGATTCTTGCTGGATTAGATACATCTTATCACGGAACATGCTCCATTTTTGGACATTTAATGATAAAAAATGATAAGGAATTGGCGCACTATCGTCTTCAAAATATTGGCTATATTCCACAAGATTATCAGTTACTCGATGATTTAACTTGTTTTGATAATATAGCCTTACCCTTAAAGTTTTTGAAAGTATCCAAGAATGAGTCAAACAATAGAGTGATGAATATCATGAGAGAATTAAATATTACTCATTTAAAAGATAAGTATCCAGTGGAGATTTCAGGAGGACAAAGCCAGTTAGTATCTATTGCACGTGCTTTAGTAAAAGAACCGGCTATTATAATTGGCGATGAACCAACAGGAGCTCTTGATAGAAAAACAGAAGAGCTCGTATTGCAGTGTCTAAGATATCGTCAATCTAAAAATTCTTGTATCATTATTGCAACTCATAGCAAAGCAGTTGCAGAAAAATGTCAAAAAATAATAGAATTAAACTAATTAGTCAGATAGTTAGATTTGATATTAAGTTACAGAAATTAGTCCTTGTTATAAATGCACGCTACCTCCCCTTACTATTGAACTGTATTTAGAATTCTATATAAGAAAAATCTACATATAAATTCTATTTTAAAAATAGCAAAGGAACACCTCATATGAGGTGTTCCTTTTCATATCTGCATGTTCTACTTATATTTTTTATTATCTAAAAAAATGTAGAGATTCGGTTGATTTTTATTGCAATGTAATGAAAGTTCATCTTTCAAAAATCGCTTAAAATCAAGGTTTCTACCGTCTATTGACGTGTAGTGAATCCCTATTTCACCTCAGTAAAAATCACGTGCTTACGCAATTTTGGTGAGTATTTTTTCAATTGAAGACGGTCTGGAGTGTTACGTTTGTTTTTTGAAGTAAGGTACAAACGCTCACCAGATTCTTTGTGTTCAAGTGTGATATTTACGCGCATGGTATCTCCCTTCTATTATTCAGCTGAAGCAGCTTTAGCGATTTTACGTCCTTTGTAGTATCCTTTCAAAGATACACGGTGAGAACGTGAGTAATCTCCAGTAGTTTCGTCAAATTTCACAGTTGGAGCTGCTACTTTATAGTGAGTACGACGTTTGTTTTTCTTCGCTTTTGAAGTGCGACGTGCAGGTACTGCCATTTCGATTTTCCTCCATTAAAATGCGAGCTGACGCTCGGCTCTTATCATAAATATAGTGTATGACTTTCGCCAACTTTAACAGTATAACAAAAGTTTTTTGTAAAGTAAAGTTACTTGACAGATTTTTTTCTATTTTTTGCCATCGCTAAATTCTCAAAGTAAGTTCTAGTCTGTCTTAAAAACTGGAAATTAGACTGAGACAAGGAAATAAGGTAGAACT
>NZ_JBIMJM010000056.1:0-7847 GCF_043674115.1 Streptococcus sp. A34
GAGTGGTGGTACTCTTATCATATCAAGGAATCTTCTTTTTGACTTCTATAAGTCTCACATCAATTGTAACGCTACATGCCATTTCCCGAAGAATCGTTATAAAATCTTTGAAAATGCCTCCAGTTATGATATAATAGCGTGTATGCAATAAAATTTTAAGGAGAATGACAGAATGTCTGTATCATTTGAAGCAAAAGAAACAAACCGCGGCGTTTTGACTTTCACAATCGGTCAAGATGCCATCAAACCAGAATTGGACCGCGTTTTCAACAAAGTTAAGAAAGATATCAATCTTCCAGGTTTCCGTAAAGGTCACTTGCCACGTGCCGTTTTCAACCAAAAATTTGGTGAAGAAGCACTTTACCAAGATGTAGTAAATGCTCTCTTGCCAGCAGCTTATGAAGCAGCTGTTGCTGAAGCAGGTCTTGAAGTTGTTGCACAACCAAAAATCGACGTTGTATCTATGGAAAAAGGCCAAGACTGGACAATCACTGCTGAAGTTGTGACAAAACCTGAAGTAAAATTGGGTGACTACAAAAACTTGGCAGTTTCAGTAGAAGCAACTAAAGAAGTATCTGACGAAGAAGTAGATGCAAAAATCGAACGCGAACGCAACAACTTGGCTGAATTGGTTATCAAAGAAGGCCCAGCAGCTGAAGGCGACACAGTTGTGATCGACTTTGTAGGTTCAATCGATGGCGTTGAATTTGACGGCGGTAAAGGCGAGAACTTCTCACTTGGACTTGGTTCAGGTCAATTCATCCCAGGTTTCGAAGCACAATTGGTAGGCCACGCAGCTGGTGAAGAAGTAAACGTTGAAGTGACTTTCCCAGAAGACTATCAAGCAGCTGACCTTGCTGGTAAACCAGCCCTCTTCGTGACAAAAATCCACGAAGTAAAAGCAAAAGAAGTTCCAGCTTTGGATGACGAATTGGCAAAAGACATCGACGAAGAAGTAGAAACACTTGATGAGTTGAAAGCTAAGTACCGTAAAGAATTGGAAGCAGCAAAAGAAGTTGCCTTTGACGATGCAGTTGAATCAGCAGCTCTTGAATTGGCTGTAGAAAACGCTGAAATCGTTGAATTGCCAGAAGAAATGATTCACGAAGAAGTTCATCGTGCAATCAACGAATTCTTGGGTGGCATGCAACAACAAGGTATCTCACCAGATATGTACTTCCAAATCACTGGTACAACTCGTGAAGACCTTCATAAACAATACGAAGCAGATGCTGAAAAACGTACTAAGACAAACTTGGTTGTTGAAGCAGTAGCTAAAGCAGAAGGTTTCGAAGCAACTGAAGAAGAAATCAACAAAGAAATCGAAGACTTGGCAGCGACTTACAAGATGGAAGTGGCACAAGTTCGTAGCTTGCTTTCACCAGAAATGCTTAAACACGACATCGCTGTGAAGAAAGCCGTAGAAGTGATCACAAGCACTGCAACTGTAAAATAGGATTGATAGGAACAAAGGTTGGGCAATTTTCCCAGCCTTTTTTCAATGCGAAGGATTTTTGGTAGAGTTGCACAAAATCGTTTTGCTATTTTTGTATACGTTGACCTAGTTTCTACAAACGCTTTCATTTACAATATAACTATCAAAGAAAGAGAGGATTGAACATGGTTCAATTAAATTTAAAAAACATTTACAAAAAATACCCAAACAGTGAGCACTACTCTGTTGAAGACTTTAACTTGGACATCAAGGACAAGGAATTTATCGTATTCGTAGGTCCTTCAGGATGTGGTAAGTCAACAACTCTTCGTATGATTGCTGGTTTGGAAGATATCACAGAAGGGGAAGCCTACATCGACGGCGTTCTCATGAACGATGTGGCTCCAAAAGACCGCGATATTGCCATGGTATTCCAGAACTATGCCCTCTACCCACACATGACTGTCTTTGACAACATGGCCTTTGGTTTGAAATTGCGTAAGTACAGCAAGGATGAAATCAAAAAACGTGTGGAAGAAGCGGCACAAATCCTTGGATTGACAGAATTCTTGGAACGCAAACCAGCTGACCTTTCAGGAGGACAACGCCAACGTGTTGCCATGGGTCGTGCTATCGTTCGTGATGCCAAAGTATTCTTGATGGATGAGCCCTTGTCAAACTTGGATGCTAAACTCCGTGTATCCATGCGTACAGAGATTGCCAAAATCCACCGCCGTATCGGTGCGACAACCATCTACGTAACCCACGACCAAACAGAAGCCATGACCTTGGCAGACCGTATCGTTATCATGTCTGCGACTAAAAACCCAGCAGGTACAGGTACAATCGGTCGTATCGAACAAATCGGTAGCCCAGAAGAGCTCTACAACCGCCCTGTTAACAAGTTTGTTGCTAGCTTCATCGGTAGCCCAGCTATGAACTTCTTCACAGTGACGCTTCAAGATGGCGTTCTTGTTGGAGATGGTTTCAAAGTGGATCTTCCAGAAGGACGTCGCAAACATTTGGAAGAAAAAGGCTACAATGGCAAATCATTTACTCTCGGTATCCGTCCAGAAGATATCAAGGCTTCTCAGTTGGAATTGGACACCTACCCTTCTTCCATCGTAGAAGCAGAAGTGGTGGTATCTGAGCTTCTCGGTGCAGAAACCATGCTTTACTCTAAAGTAGGTAGCACAGAGTTTGTATCTCGTGTTGATGCACGCGACTACCACAACCCAGGAGACAAAGTTCGCTTGACCTTCAACCTCAACAAAGCACACTTCTTTGATGATGAAACAAGCAAGGCGATTGTCTAACCTTTCTAAAAACGTTCATAAAACACCTGACCGCTAGATGAAAATCTGGCGGTTTTTTGGGGTTGAGAACGCATAAATACTTGTTTTTTTTATCAAATTCTATATAATAAATATAGAAAACACTTACAGGAGGTTCCTATGAAGACACTACTGAAAAAAATTCGTTTGGCAGCTCTTACTATCCTTCTTTACAATCTCATTCTAATCCTCTCCATTTGGCTAGGAAAGGTATCTTCCAAGGAAGAATTTATGATTGCAGTTGCAGGGAATGCGGTCATGATGGGTCTGTCATTCTTGCATTTGCACAGTCAAGTGTCGGATGAATTTCACGGAAAAATCAAGGATATTGAATAGAACCGCCAGTTTAAGCTGACGGTTCTTCATTTTCTTTATAGACTTGATAGAAATCCACCTTGAGTTGGATAAAGTGTTCCATATCGTGGAGAAGTTGGAAGAGGGTGGCCCTGGTTTCAAATTCTTCCCGTGTCTGAGGGAGAGGCCTCTCGCGGAACATGGCGTGAAAGAGCTCGATGTCGAGCAGGAGGTCCTGGGCAGAATTTTCCCGACTCAGTTGCTGGGCGGTTCGTTCAAAGAGGCTGGCCAAAATAATATTTTCCCGGCTCTCCAGGAAGCATTTGTTGATGGTCTTGGCCATGGTGCGTAGGATTTTGCTTTGGGTAGCCCGCATTTCAAAATAATGGACCTGATAATTGGTGCGGTGGAAGACCTGGTTGTGGCGGTCCAGGTAGACGACTTTCAAGGCCTCTTCCAGTGTCTGGTCCAGCTGATTGATCAATTCTGCCTCGTTACGCCCGTCTCCCTGGAGCAGGAAGGCCTCAAAACGCAGGAGAATCTGCTTGAGCAAGTCCTCAACTTGAACATGATAAGCTTGAATTTGCTGGTCCTGCGAGGGCATGTAGATATTGGAAATCAGGGCACTCCCTGCTCCAATCAGAAAAAGCGCCAGCTCATTTCCCAAAAAAGCGGGAGAAAGATTGGTCTCTAGCATAAGGTGGGTGACGAGGACGGTCGCAGGCGCAATGCCTGCCTCCCAGCGGAAGCGATAGGCCAAGGGAGCGTAGATGGCCAGGTAGATGCTGAGGGTCCAAATCTCAAAGCTCAGGAGGGAGAAGGTCGCGGTCGCGACAGTCAGGGCCAGTAGGGTGGAGTAAAAGCGGTTGCGGGCCATTTTGAAGCTGGACTTGCGGGTATCCAAGATGCTGAGGATGGCGATAATCCCAGCCGACGTCGCATAGGACAATCCCAGGGCGGTCGCTAGGTAAACGGCTAGGACGGTTGCGAAAATCAGTTTGATAGTGCGGAGGGAAAGGGACATGGAGGCTCCTTTGGTTTTAGTTTATTTCTATTGTATCATAAAACAAAACCCTCCTAAAGCTAGGAGGGGAATGGTTATGCAAATAGAGCTAGGACACCAACTACTAAGTAGCAGACCAATTTGTAGCTTTCATTGATAAGGATGAGCTGGATAGAACGTTGCTCAAATAAATAATTTTTCAGCGATGAAATGATAGCGAATACGCCCATGCCACCTGCTGCATGAAGTGGTGATACGCCAAGTGTTTGGATGTAAATCATTAACAAGACCGCAAAGATGACCTCGATAATGACAGACAGCATCATTTCTTTTTGTCCATTTTTACCAGCCTGACGATCAGCCTCAATCTTTTTCATATCAATGCCAGAGGCCTTAATCCAAGCATCGCGGAAAATCAAACCATACCACAAACCACCAATAGCAAAGGCTACAAGCCCTGCAACAATACCTAAAATAATCGACACAAGTTCTCCTTAATAGTTCCGCTTGTACGGACAATTTTTGAGATAAGGATACCACAGGGAGATGGGAAAGTCAAGATTAGAAAATAAATCGATAGTCAAAAGTGACTTTGACCTTTTTTGCGGGCAATCTATGCTATAATGGCAATATGGAAACAAATGATATCGTATATGGCGTGCACGCCGTTGTGGAGAGTTTGGAGGCCAACACTGGCAACAAGCTCTACATCCAGGACGACCTGCGCGGTAAAAATGTAGAAAAAATTAAAAATCTGGCAGCAGAAAAGAAGGTGTCCATTTCTTGGACGCCTAAGAAAACCTTGTCAGAGATGACAGTAGGGGCTGTCCACCAAGGTTTTGTCCTGCGGGTGTCTGAGTTTGCCTATGCGGAACTTTCGACTATTTTGGACATAGCAGAGCAGCAAGACAATCCCCTTATTCTCATCTTGGATGGTCTGACAGACCCCCACAACTTTGGCTCGATTTTACGGACCGCAGACGCTACTCAGGTAGCTGGGATTATCATTCCCAAGCATCGTGCCGTTGGCGTGACGCCGGTTGTGGCCAAGACGTCGACAGGTGCGGTGGCCCATGTTCCAATCGCCCGAGTGACCAATCTTAGTCAAACCCTTGATAAGCTCAAGGAGGCTGGTTTCTGGGTATTTGGTACCGATATGAACGGAACTCCAAGCCACAAGTGGAATACAGCTGGTAAGTTGGCGCTGATTATTGGCAACGAAGGTAAAGGGATTTCCAGTAATATCAAAAAACAGGTGGACGAGATGATTACCATTCCCATGAAAGGGCATGTCCAGTCACTCAATGCCAGCGTGGCAGCTGCTGTGCTGATGTACGAAGTATTTCGGAAGAAAATCTGATGAAGGAAAAAGTGCTCATTGTCGATGGCTACAATATGATTGCCTTCTGGCAGTCCACCAAGAAGGATTTTAAGAAGGGAAATCTGGATGCAGCTAGGACGTATTTACTGAGGACCTTGTCCCATTACGCAGCCTTTGAACATTTAGAAATCATCTGTGTCTTTGACGCCCAACATGTGCCCGGCCTTCGACAGACCTATGATGAATACAGGCTGACGGTGATTTTCACTGAGGAAGAGGAAACAGCTGACAGCTATATTGAGCGTTTGAGTGCAGAGCTTAATAGCGACCGGCGCAGGCAGGTTTCGGTGGCAACCAGCGACCTCAATGAACAGTGGGTGGTTTTCTCGCAAGGTGCCCTGCGTGTTTCTGCGCGAGAACTAGAGGAACGGACCAGGGTGGTCAAAAAAGATTTAGACAAATTTGTGGACCAGGTGGACCTCTACACGCCTAGATTATCTCCCTGGTCCCAAGGAAATTTACAAGATTTGCAACATTTAATGGAGGAATTGGATTCGTGACTTTTAAGATTGTAACAGACTCAACGTCTGATTTGCCACAGGAGTGGTTAGCAGAAAATGAAGTGACCGTGCTCGGTTTGACCATCAATTTGGACGGAACAACCTATGAAACGGTAGGATCAAATCGACTAACAAGTGCAGAGCTACTCAAAAAAATGGAGGCGGGTGGTCAGCCGACGACCAGCCAGGTCAATGTTGGTCAATTTGAGGAGGTATTCGAAGAGGCTGCTAAGGCAGGACAAGATGTGCTTTACCTAGCTTTTTCAGCAGCCCTATCCGGAACCTACCAGAGCGGTGTCATTGCGTGTGACATGGTCTTGGACCAGTATCCAGAAGCAAGCATTGAGATTGTCGATACCAAGGCAGCTTCTATCGGTGAAGGTTATCTGGTAATGAAGGCAGTAGCAGCGCGTGCGGAGGGTAAGAGCTTGGCTGAGGTCAAGGAGCTGGTTGAGGACTTAGCCCCTCGTTTGCGGACCTATCTTTTGGTCGACGACCTCAATCACCTGGTGCGCGGTGGCCGCCTGTCCAAGGCAGCAGCCCTCATTGGTGGGCTGGTCAACATCAAACCTCTCCTGGCCCTTAATGCCGAAGGTAAGCTAGAGGCAGTCGCTAAGTTGCGTGGTCGTAAAAAAGGTGTCCGTGAGATGTTGGACCGTACCCTGACTGATTTGGATCATTCAACGGTCATGGTCGCTTACACAGGTGATTTGGCAGCAGCTCAGGACATTCAGTCTACCCTTTTGGAAAATGACCAGGTAACCGATGTTATCTTGACCGAGTTGGGACCTATTATTGCTACCCATACAGGTACAGGTTCCCTAGCCATTCTGTCTATTTCTACCGAGAAGAGAGCCTAGTATCAGCTCTCTTTTTACCAGTTATGGAATAAAACGCTTACAAGGAGAATGCATATGAAACGTTTACTATCTGCCTATGCCAGCGAGATTGCTCAGATGACTCCTGCCCAGCTCAAGCAGGCTATTTTGGCCAGCGAAGGCCGGACTGTTCTGGGGGAAACGGTCGTTACGGCTGCCCCGCTGATTGCGGGTGTTTCCAATGCCGAGATGATGGCAGCTTTTAGCTGTGATTTGCTGGTGCTCAACGAATTGGATGTTTTTTCTCCCCAGATTGTCGGTTTTTATGATTGCGACAATCCCATTGCAGAGCTGAAACGATTGACAGGTCGGCCCATTGGGATTAACTTAGAGCCAGTTGATGAGGAGCAGGATTTACTTGAAGAACGCATTTCCCTCTCCGCAGGTCGTCTGGTCAGTCCAGACAGTCTTATTAGGGCAGAGGAGCTGGGCGTAGACTTCATCATGCTAACTGGAAATCCAGCTACGGGGGTATCCTTGTCGGCTATCCGCTCTGCCATTTCCCTAGCAAAAGAGCACTTCAAGGGGCTAGTCTTTGCTGGGAAAATGCACGGTGCTGGTCTGGGTGAGTCGGTTGTGGATAGACAAGCTCTGCTGGATTTTGTGGACTTGGGGGCTGACGGTGTCCTCATTCCTGCGGTCGGAACGGTGCCGGGTGTGCGTGAGGAAATTGTGGCACCGATTATCAGTCAGGTCAAGACGCGTGGTGCTTTGGTTATTTCGACTATCGGGACCAGTCAAGAGAGTGCGGATCCGCAGACCGTGCGGGAATTTGGGCTTAGTAACAAGCGGGTCGGTGCGGACATTCATCATATCGGAGACGGCGGTTTTGGCCGTATGCCAGACCCTGAAAATATCTTGGCCTTGTCCCTGGCGGTCAGAGGCAAGCGCCATACTTACTTTAAGATGGGACAATCTATGAGACGATAAAACGCGGTTTAAAAAGCGCACATTGTCAAGTCAAGTGCAACAAGTTCATTGATAACTAGAGATCCAGAGGTTAAGCTGTCTGGGCTAGCCCA
>NZ_JBIMJM010000057.1:0-7376 GCF_043674115.1 Streptococcus sp. A34
CTAACTCTATTATACTACTTTACATATGAAAAAGCCGTTAGAAATACAATTCTAACGACTTTGTCTTCAGTCTGAAAGAACTCAACTATTTCAGTTGAGTTCTTTTATAAATTCTCCGATTTTTTTAACGATTTCTGTTACTAAGGCATTACCCATGAAAAACATTCGCATTTTATCAGAAACGTCAACAATAGTTCCGTCAGAAAGTTTTTTCTTAGCTGTCCAAACGTCTGGAAAGTCTTGCAGTCGCTCTGCTTCAATAGGTGTAATGAGGCGGTAATGCCCATTGACTTTTAAGAAGTGGGTAGAGCGATTGACAGTCCCCTCTGATGTTAGCATAAAAAATACCCTGATTAGTCAGGGTGTAAAAATCGCACATGCAACCTTGGAACAATATCTGAACAGCCTTACAGATAGCCTGCTCTTTTACGCAGTTCCTCGGTTTGATGTAAAAGGGTGTAGTCTCTTACAGCGTCTAGAAAAATACTACACAGTAGACCTTGGTTTTAGAAACCTATTGCTCCCAGATCATCAGGAAGATATTGGACATATGATTGAAAATATTGTATTTCTGGAGCTATGTCGACGTTATAGCAAGGCCTATGTTGGCAATGTCGATAAGTACGAGGTGGATTTCATTGCCGTCACGGAGCAGGGGCATTTTGCCTATTACCAAGTCAGTGAAACAACTCTTGAGCCTGAAACGCTTGAAAGGGAATTGCGTCCGCTGCAGAAGATTTCAGACAACTACCCCAAGTATATACTGACTATGGATACTATTCAACCCTATGCAAATTATGGTGGTATCGAGAAGATGAGCCTGCTAGACTGGTTAGTGGAGGCTTAAAAAAGAATCACCCCTCTTTTTTTAGTTTCTTCTCATTTCTTCTAACAATTTCTGTGCTGTCTCCAGATTGCTGTGTTTTTTTTGGCGCAGGAGGTGGGCTAGGTGGTCGACCTCCTTTTCGTGGGCGCCGGCTAGCAGGGCCAGGGATTTGGCATGAAGTTTCATGTGTCCCTGTTGGATACCAGTTGTGACCAAGGCGCGCAGAGCAGCGAAGTTCTGGCTGAGACCGACAGCGGCTATGATAGAAGCTAGTTGCCGCGCCTGTGGATGTCCCAAAATAGCAAAAGCTGCTTGAACCTTAGGATTGAGGCCAATTGAACCACCGACGGTAGCGATAGGCAGGGGCAGTGTGATGGAACCCACCAGCTCCTCGCCTTGGATTGTCCATGTCGAAAGACCGCGATATTGTCCGTCGCGACTGGCATAGGCGTGAGCGCCTGCCTCAACCGCCCGCCAGTCATTTCCCGTCGCAAGTACAAGGGCGTCAAGGCCGTTAAAAATCCCCTTATTGTGGGTGGCTGCCCGATAAGGGTCCACCTGAGCCAGTTTGCTGGCAAGGCTTATTTTTTTTGCCGTTTCTTGGGCAATGGCAGAGCTGATTGCTAGACTTGAGATGGCTATCCGACATTCTGCGGTCACTAGGGACTCCGTTGCATAGTTGGACAGAATCCCCATCAAGGCCTGACCTTGCGATAGAGTTTCCAAATGTTCTTTTATCCCTTCCAACATATTATTTAACATATTGGCGCCCATGGCCTCTTGGACGTCGGCCTGCAAGTAAACAATCAGAAATTCATCCTTTTGCTCGACGGTAATCTTTCTAGCGCCACCGCCTCGTTTGACAATAGATGGATGTGCGTCGTTGGCTAGTTGGAGCAGTTCTTCTTCCGCCTGACCAATGAGCTGACTAGCTCTGTTCATGTCAGGAACGTCGTAGAGTGCGACTTGACCAATCATAAGGCGGTTGTGGACGGTAGTGTTGAAACCACCCGACTTGGCAATCATTTTTCCACCTAGCGAGCAAGCGGCAACGACAGAGGGTTCTTCCGTGACCATGGGAATACTGTAGCTGATACCGTCAACCAGCAATTCTGGTACGACCGAGAAGGGCAAGGAGAAGGTTCCAAGGTGGTTCTCAGCCATTTTTCCTGCAACGGTTTCTGGGAGATTATCATCTTGCTGGAGAATGGCAATGGTTTTCTCATCTAGCTGATGAGCTTGACCTAGTAAGTCAATGCGTTCAAGCCGCGTTTTTTTGTAATATCCTGAGAAATGGGACATGATTTCCTCTTTCTATATGAGAAAAGCACCCTGGCTTGGCCAAGGGTGCCAGTTACTGACTAGTTTTTGATATAGATTCGTCTGTGGTCTTGGATTTTAGCTAGAGCAAATGGACTTTGGTCAGCAGGCAAGTCAGCAGAAGTGCCTGTTTCGTCCAATTCAATTTCTTCAAAGAAGATTTGTTCGTATTGGTCCATGCTCAAGCGTGTCCGCTGGTTGAGCTTGTCTAGGCGGTCCATTTCCAAGTGCTCTTGGTAGCCTTCGACTAGGCGGCCGCTAAAGATTTCACAGACAGCTCCGCTACCATAGCTATAAAAGAGGACTTGGTCATCTGCCTTGAGCGCTCTGCTATTTTCCAAAAGGGAAAGGAGAGAAAGGAAAATCGAGCCAGTATAGATGTTGCCGACCACCTTATTGTAAACGATGGCCTCTCGGAAGCGGTCAGAGAGGCGGGTCAGGGTTTCCTCGTCCTTGGCAATGGCTTGGAGGCCCTTGAGCCCCTGCTTTGAGAATGGGATATGCAGGCACATAGCCGCGAAGTCGCTGAGCTGTTGTCCAGTTTTCGCTTGGTAGTGGTCGAAGGTAGTAGTCAAGCAGTCAGTGTATTGTTCGGTTGAAAATTTGCCGTCAACACGCGGATATTTGTCATAGTTGGGACGCCAGAAGTCGTAGATGTCGCGGGTTTGGCAGACATTGTCATTGTTGAGGACCATGATGCGTGGGTCAGCAGTGACCAGCATGGCAACAGCGCCCGCACCTTGAGTTGGTTCACCGCCTGATGCGATACCGTATTTGGCAATATCACTAGCGATGACCAGAACTTTGGAGTCAGGGAATTGGTTGATGTGGCTTTTGGCTAGGCTGAGTCCGGCAGTTGCACCGTAGCAGGCCTCTTTCATTTCGATAGACCGTGCAAAGGGTTGAATACCGAGGAGTCCATGAATAGCCACGGCTGCAGCCTTACTCTGGTCAACACTTGATTCGGTACCAACGATGACCATGTCAATAGTTGCTTTATCTTCTTCGGTCAAGATGCTAGCCGCAGCCTGTGCCCCCAAGGTCACGATGTCTTGAGTCACAGGAGCCACAGCCATTTCAGACTGGAGCAATCCGATTTTAAATTTATTAGGATCAGCAGAGCGGGCTTGGGCTAAGTCAGCCAAATCTAATACAAAATCAGGTGCCGCAAAACCGATTTTATCAATACCAATATTCATAAAAATTCCTTTGTTTACAAGTGATTTATCTTGTGGTCGCCTTGGAAATGATGAGGGAAATTCCCTGACCGCCTCCGATACAGAGTGAGCAGAGGCCTAGATTTCCATTGCGTTTTTCTAGTTCGTGGATCAGCGTCACCAGGATGCGGCTACCGCTGGCACCGATAGGGTGTCCGAGTGCGATTGCACCTCCGTTGACGTTGACCTTATCTGCTGGGATGCCCAATTCCTTGACAACAGGAATGGACTGGGCAGCGAAGGCCTCATTGATTTCAAACAAATCAATGTCGTCCACTGTTTTTCCGAGTTTTTGTAGAGCTTTCTGGCTAGCTGGAATTGGTCCCAAGCCCATGTAGGCTGGGTCCAATCCGCTAGTTGCATAGGCCTCGATGAAGGCTAGAGGCTGGACATTCAACTCCTTAGCCTTCTCTTCTGACATGAGAACGAGAACTGCGCAGCCATCATTGATACCTGAGGCATTGGCAGCAGTCACCGTACCATCTTTTTTGAAAGAAGGGCGGAGTGTTGCTAATTTATCAAGAGGGGTCAATCGTGGGTATTCATCTGTGTCAAATATGACTTCTCCCTTGCGGGTTTGAAGGCTAATTGGGACAATTTCATCTACGAATGTGCCTTGGGCGATAGCCTGAGCAGCTTTTTCTTGGCTGGCAAAGGTGAAAGCGTCCTGTTCTTCACGAGTGACCTGATACCGCTCTGCAACATTTTCAGCGGTAATGCCCATGTGGTAGCCCTCAAAAGCATCCGTCAGACCGTCGGTCAGCATAGAATCTTCTAATTCCAAGTGTCCGAATTTAGCACCGAATCGGCTGTGCTTCGACAGGTAGGGTGCTTGACTCATGATTTCAATACCACCTGCAACGACGACGTCATTGTCGCCCAGCATGATAGACTGGGCTGCGAGCAAGACGGATTTGAGACCGGAACCGCAGACCTTATTAACCGAATAAGCAGAAGTTTCTTGCGGAAGTCCTGCTTTGACAGCAACTTGGCGGGCAATATTTTGCCCCTGACCAGCAGAAAGGACATTGCCAAAGATGACCTCGTCAATGCTCTCCGCTGGGATATTCTTTTTCTCTAGCGCCTGCTTGAGAACCTGGGCTCCCAAGTCGGCGATTTCTATATCTTTTAGACTACCTCCGAAACTGCCAATGGCAGAGCGGTAGGCAGACACGATAGCTACTTTATTCATGAGTACTCCGTGTTCATTATTATTGTTCAGTTCGCAAAGGATAAAAAAGTCCGGCATTTCTAGAGTGCGGAATCTCCTCTTGGATCTGTCGTGTTCAGCCTAACTATTATATCATGTTTTTGGCATAATGGATAAGAAGAAGGATAGGTCTGAGGGCTGAATTTTCAAGAAAAAATAATGAAAGCGTAAACAGCTTGTGGAAAAACTAGCATTTTTTACGCAATTCGTGTAAAATAGAGAAGTATAAGAGGGAAACCTCAAAATAAAAAGGAGAATCCATATAATGGTAAAATTGGTTTTTGCTCGCCATGGTGAGTCTGAATGGAACAAAGCTAACCTTTTCACTGGTTGGGCTGATGTTGATTTGTCTGACAAAGGTACACAACAAGCAATCGACGCTGGTAAATTGATCAAAGAAGCTGGTATCGAGTTTGACTTGGCCTTCACTTCAGTATTGAAACGTGCAATCAAGACAACAAACTTGGCTCTTGAAGCTGCAGATCAATTGTGGGTACCAGTTGAAAAATCATGGCGTTTGAACGAGCGTCACTACGGTGGTTTAACAGGTAAAAACAAGGCTGAAGCTGCTGCTGAATATGGTGATGAGCAAGTACACATCTGGCGTCGTTCATACGATGTATTGCCACCAGAAATGGCAAAAGACGATGAGCATTCAGCACACACTGACCGTCGTTATGCTCACCTTGATGGCTCAGTTATCCCAGATGCTGAAAACTTAAAAGTAACGCTTGAGCGCGCTCTTCCATTCTGGGAAGACAAGATTGCTCCAGCCTTGAAAGATGGCAAAAATGTCTTCGTAGGTGCACACGGTAACTCTATCCGTGCCCTTGTAAAACACATCAAGCAACTGTCTGACGATGAAATCATGGATGTGGAAATCCCTAACTTCCCACCACTTGTGTTCGAATTGGACGAAAACCTCAACATCGTGAAAGAGTACTACTTGGAAGCGTAATTGGTTGGACACCTGGACTTCGGTCTAGGTGTTTTTTGATGCTCGGATAGAATTATCACAACTTATAACTATGTTTGTATGACAACTAAATTCGTATATAAATAAATTATCAAGTGGATATATTCACAAAATGCTTGTGATTAAAATCATTCAATGAAAGACTCTTTTTGTAAGCGCTTCAATATGGATGATGTAGGTTTAGGAGGATGCATCAAAAGTGAAAACAATATAATTAATATAATAAAAATAGAGGTCTATGTTAAATGAATAAATTTTAAAGCAACTATTTGATAAGCGGCAACGTTTTTCTATCCGACGTTTTACTGTCGGTATGGCTTCGGTTGCGATTGGTCGGACAGAAAATGCTCACTTTGATGTGCACAGTCTTTTGCCAACTACAAGTTATCGATTCCGTGTGACAGCCCGTAATCCACTAGGTTCTTCAGAAGTATATGAGGTTCTCGAAACCAATACAATTGCTAAAGAGCCAAGCTTGAAAGTAGCAATTGTCAATGCAACTGCAAGCACGGCAGAACAAGCAAATGAACCATTAACCAATCTTTACGATGATGATGATAATACACTTTACCATAGTGATTGGAACAATAATCGTGCTGTTCCGTCAAGTCTAGTTATTGATTTGGGAGAAAGTACAGCTGTCGATCACCTAATTTATCGTCCTTGTGATAACGCTGGTAATGGAAATATTACTGGATTGAGCCTTGAAATTAGTCAAGATGGTGAGACATGGCAAGCAGTCGGTGAACCAACAACCTGGCTTCGTAATGCGAACGAAAAAGCTGCTCTTCTACCAGAGGGGACCGTTACTCGCTACATCAAGATTAACTGGCTATCAAGTGTGGGTGGCTATGTATCTGGTAATGAGTTGACTGTCATGGCGCCAGCAGCAGTCGTTGAAGAAGAATTGGTGACGGAAAAAGGGAACCAGCTTATCACTATCTGCCAGCTTTGAGTTCAAAGTACCAGCTGCACCTGTCACTACTTCAACAGTAGCTAGTCCAGAACCGGCTTCAACTTCTGAACTCTCAATTCCAACTGAGTCAGTAAGTCCAGCTTCAGCAACTCAATCAGAATCTGCTAGCTTGCCAAATACCGGAGATAGTCAATCAGTCCTTGCTCTTATTGGTCTTACAGGATTTGCAGCTCGCAAAAGAAATCATAGTTGATAGGGAGTGTTCATGACCATTGGTCTCAGGGGCAATAGGAATTGAGCATCAACTATATAAGGTGGACCGTCCTTGTGATGGTCCACTTTTCATATCAGATATCAGATTTTTCATGTATTTTATGATAGAATTTAAGTATCAAATAAAAGGAGTCTAACATGGCAAGTAAAAAAATGTTGCACGCTTGTTTGCGTGTTGAAAACTTAGAAGCTTCTCAAAAGTTCTACGAAGAAGCCTTTGGATTTAAAGAAACCCGTCGTAAGGATTATCCGGACCACAAGTTTACCTTGGTGTATTTGGCACTTCCAGGTGATGAGTTTGAGATTGAATTGACTTATAATTACGATCATGGTCCTTATGTGGTTGGGGATGGTTTTTCACACCTGGCTCTCTCTTCCGATGATTTGGAAGGGGACAATGCTAAGCACAAGGCGCTTGGCTATCCAACGACAGACCTCAGTGGACTACCAGGCAATCCAGGACGATACTATTTTGTAACGGATCCAGATGGCTACCGTGTGGAAGTTATTCGCGCAGACTAAGAGATGAAAAGGAGTCGAAAAAGTTCGGCTCTTTTTTATTTTTAAATTGTCAAATTAAGTTAGACTTTTTATATAACTCAGAAAAACTTGGTAAGGTGTTTGATAATTCAAAGACT
>NZ_JBIMJM010000058.1:0-7274 GCF_043674115.1 Streptococcus sp. A34
CTAGCTCCTAGTAAAGCTTAACAAATGGATAACTTCAAAATCACCTTTTTGGTCTCACATCATTGACAAAGGTACATATTCGTCTTAATATCATTAAACATAAAAATCCAGAAAATTCTTTCCTAAAATATAAAATATTTACGAACGTTTTTGTTTTAAAAAATCACAAATTAAAATAAAAAAGCAACGTTTTTCAACATCACTTCTTCATTCGTTAGTCCTATTTAAAATAGTTGATTCCCATAGCATCCTTGACTTGGTCCAGAGTGGTTGCTGCTACTTGACGAGCTTTTTGACTGCCTGCCTCTAACATGGCATAGACCTGTCCCATATCCTGGGCAAATTCCAGACGACGCTCACGGATTAGACCTAATTCCCGCTCCAAAATATCTAAAAGATAACGCTTGGTTTTGACATCTCCCAGACCACCGCGCTGGTAATGCTCCTTCATGGCCTCAATCTCAGCCTGATCTTCCTCACGACCAAAAACATCCAAATAATGGAAAACCATATTTCCTTCAATCTGACCCGGATCCTCGACACGGATATGGTTCGGGTCGGTATACATGGACATGACTTTCTTTTTCAAAGTGTCCATGTCATCTGCCAAATAAATCCCATTGCCAAGTGATTTAGACATCTTGGCATTGCCATCCAACCCCGGCAAACGACCTGCAGCCTCGTTTTCAGGGTAAATCCCTTCTGGTTCCACCAAAACATCCGTCTGATAAGCGTGATTAAAACTACGAACCAGCTCACGGGTCTGCTCAATCATGGGCTTTTGATCGGTTCCAACTGGTACAAAGTTTGCCTTGAAAGCTGTAATATCTGCAGCCTGAGAAACCGGGTAGACCAAGAAACCTGCTGGAATGCCTTCACCAAAGCCCTTCTGGGCAATTTCTGTCTTGACAGTCGGATTGCGTTCCAGACGAGCAACTGACACCAGGTTCATATAGTACATAGTCAATTCAGCCAATTCTGGAATTTGACTTTGGATGAAAATGGTTGTCTTAGCTGGATCGAGACCTGCCGCTAAGTAGTCCAAGGCTACGTTACCAACAGACTCAATAATCTTCTGCGGTTCTTTAGCATGGTCTGTCAAAGCCTGCTGGTCTGCCAAAAATACAAATAATTCATGATTGCCTGCATTCTGTAAGAGCACACGATTTTTCAAGGAACCTACATAATGACCAATATGTAATTTTCCGGTCGGTCGATCGCCTGTTAAAATAATTGGTTTTGTCATAACTTCTCCTTTTACACTTATTTACAACACTGTAAACTTATTGTCAACAAAAATAAAAGCCCAGCACAAGTCTGTGCAAGGGCGTCAAGGACACGGTACCACCTTAGCTTATGAACAGTAAAGCCATTCATTTCTCTTTGCACATAAGGCCTGCTAGCCAAATCCTTATTTGTTCAGATTTCTATTTACCATCAGCCCATTCATAAAGAAGAATTACTTGTTTACACCGACCACAAGCTCTCTAAAAACCGTTCCTTTACTACTCTTCTGATTGATTATCATTATAACTGCTAACTAAAAGAAAGTCAAGCTGAGAAAGCCTTGACGATTGGCTTAAAATTCTGCATAATAGAACGTGCGTGTATATTAGAATATAGTATTAAAGGAGAAATCATGAAAGACAAGTTAAAAGATATTTCATTTGTGACGGCGGGTAGCATCATTATGGCTATTGGCTTCAATAGTTTTTTTCTGGAAAGTAATATTGTATCTGGAGGAATTGGTGGCCTGGCCATTGCCTTAAACACATTATTCGGTTGGGACCCAGCTACCTTTGTACTATTCTGCAATATTCCTCTCCTGGTAATTTGTTTCTATTTCCTTGGGAAATCTGTCTTTGTAAAAACTGTTTACGGTGCCATCCTCTATCCATTCTGCATAAAATTGACAGCTGGTTTGCCAAATTTGACCGATAATCCTTTACTTGCTGCAATTTTTGGCGGTATTGTTCTAGGTTTTGGTCTCGGACTTGTCTTTCTCGGTAATTCATCAACGGGAGGAACAGGCATCCTCATCCAATTTATCCATAAGTATTCTCCCCTATCACTCAGTCAAACCATGGTTATTATTGATGGTATTATCGTTGGCCTTGGCTTTATCGCCTTCGATCCTGATACTGTCATGTACTCCATCCTTGCCTTGATGACCATCAGCTATGTGATCAACCGTATGATGACGGGTACAAACTCTTCTCGAAACCTTTTGATTATTTCTCAAAAATACAAGGAAATCAAATCCTATATCACGACCGAAGTGGACCGTGGAGTAACAGAATTGCCCGTAATTGGTGGCTATACTGGGTCTGAAAAACGCATGTTAATGACAACTGTTTCTATCCCAGAAGTACAAAAATTGGAAAATCATATACTCCAAATTGACGAAACAGCCTTTATTATTATCTTACCAGCTAGCCAAGTTCGTGGTCGCGGCTTCAGCTTACAAAAAGATCATAAATCCTATGACGAAGATATTTTGATCCCAGGATGATAATAATTGAAGTTTAGACTGCTTTCTAGTACAATAAATCTAATAGACAGAAAATAGGAGAAACTATGCTTACAGTATCAGACGTGTCGCTCCGCTTTAGCGACCGCAAATTATTCGACGATGTCAACATCAAGTTTACAGCTGGAAATACCTACGGTTTGATTGGTGCCAACGGTGCCGGTAAATCAACTTTCCTGAAGATTTTAGCAGGAGATATCGAGCCAACAACTGGCCACATTTCACTCGGTCCAGACGAGCGTTTGTCCGTCCTCCGTCAGAACCACTTTGACTACGAAGATGAGCGCGTGATTGACGTGGTTATCATGGGAAATGAGCAACTTTACAGCATCATGAAAGAGAAAGATGCCATTTACATGAAGGAAGATTTTTCTGATGAAGACGGTGTCCGTGCTGCCGAGTTGGAGGGCGAATTTGCCGAGCTTGGTGGCTGGGAAGCTGAAGCTGAGGCTTCACAATTGCTCCAAAACCTGAACATTGCTGAAGACCGCCACTACCAAAACATGAGCGAATTAACCAACGGTGAAAAGGTTAAGGTGCTTTTGGCCAAGGCTCTCTTTGGTAAGCCCGATGTGCTTCTCTTGGACGAGCCAACCAACGGTCTGGACATCCAGTCTATCAACTGGTTAGAAGATTTCTTGATTGATTTTGAAAATACCGTCATCGTCGTATCCCACGATCGCCACTTCCTCAACAAAGTGTGTACCCACATGGCGGACTTAGATTTCGGTAAAATCAAAATTTTTGTCGGTAACTACGACTTCTGGAAACAATCATCTGAATTGGCAGCCCGTTTACAGGCTGACCGCAATGCTAAGGCTGAAGAAAAAATCAAGGAATTGCAAGAATTCGTTGCCCGTTTCTCTGCCAACGCTTCAAAATCCAAACAGGCAACCTCTCGTAAAAAAATGCTGGATAAAATTGAGTTGGAAGAAATTATTCCATCCAGCCGTAAGTACCCATTTATCAACTTCAAGGCCGAGCGTGAGATTGGTAACGACCTACTGACAGTTGAAAATCTCAAGGTTGTTATCGATGGAGAGACGATTTTGGACAATATCAGCTTTATCCTCCGTCCAGGTGATAAGGCTGCTATCATCGGTCAAAACGACATCCAGACAACTGCCCTTATGCGTGCCCTGGCTGGCGACATCGACTATGAAGGAACCATCAAATGGGGTGTAACCACTTCACAATCTTACCTGCCAAAAGACAATACAAAAGACTTCGCAACTGGCGAATCTATCCTGGAATGGCTCCGTCAGTTCGCTGAAAAAGGTGAAGACGACGATACATTCTTGCGTGGATTCCTTGGTCGTATGCTTTTCTCAGGCGACGAAGTCAAGAAGTCTGTCAACGTCTTGTCAGGGGGAGAAAAAGTCCGTGTCATGCTATCTAAGCTAATGCTGCTCAAGTCAAACGTCCTCTTGCTGGATGACCCGACCAACCACTTGGACTTGGAATCCATCTCTAGCCTTAACGATGGCGTGAAAGACTTCAAAGAGTCCGTTATCTTTGCCAGTCACGACCATGAGTTCATCCAAACCATTGCCAACCACATCGTTGTCATCTCGAAAAACGGGGTCATTGACCGTATCGATGAGACATATGATGAGTTCCTTGAAAATGCTGAAGTACAGGCAAAAGTTCAAGAGCTCTGGAAAGCATAATCAAAAAAGGCGATTTTATCGCCTTTTCTTATAAATTTATGAAATCAATTTTTAAACATAAGTCCATTTTTTATCTGTTAGCCTTTCTTCTTCCATTTACAATAATGG
The DNA here is from genome assembly GCF_043674115.1 of Streptococcus sp. A34. Taxonomy (NCBI): domain Bacteria; kingdom Bacillati; phylum Bacillota; class Bacilli; order Lactobacillales; family Streptococcaceae; genus Streptococcus; species Streptococcus sp. A34. Next base: position 4,309 of record NZ_JBIMJM010000058.1, read on the forward strand.
TCATTATCTTGTCAACCCAAGGTATTTGGTTGGGAAGTGATACAACCATTTTGGCCAGCGATGGGTTCCATCAATATGTCATCTTTCATCAAACTTTACGGAATGCTTTACACGGTAATAGTTCAATCTTTTATACCTTTACAAGTGGAATAGGCTTGAATTTCTACGCCCTATCGTCTTACTACCTGGGCTCTTTTCTATCGCCTTTAGTATATTTCTTTGACTTGCAGTCCATGCCAGACTATATTTATCTGTCAACTCTTGTAAAGTTTGGCTTGATAGGCTTGTCAACCTATACTAGCCTGAGAGGCATTTATAAAAACATCAAAACTGAATGGAGCTTACTTCTCTCCACCAGCCTTGCTCTCATGAGTTTCTCAACTAGTCAGTTAGAAATTTCCAGTTGGCTGGATGTTTTTATTCTGATTCCTATTATTTTACTGAGTTTACACAGAATGCTGACTGGTAAAGGTCGGATTATCTACTATATCAGTCTAGCCTGTCTTTTCATTCAAAACTACTACTTTGGTTACATGACTGCCATCTTTTTATTGATTTGGACACTTGCTCAGCTAACCAAATTCGATAAAAAAATTATTCGATTTATAGACTTTATAGTGGTGTCAATTCTGTCAACATTGACTGCTATGGTCATGTTACTGCCAACCTATCTAGACCTAAATACTCACGGAGAGACATTTACAAAGATTGTCAACTTAAAAACTGAGGACTCCTGGTATCTAGACTTTTTTGCTAAGAGCCTAGTTGGAAGTTTTGACACCACAAAATTTGGATCTATTCCGATGATTTTTGTTGGACTAACTCCGCTAATTTTAGCCTTGCTCTACTTTACTGTCAAAGAAATAAAATGGCAGACAAAATTAGCAAATGGACTGCTAGTAACCTTTATCATTGCAAGTTTTTATCTACAACCACTCAATCTATTCTGGCAGGGAATGCACGCGCCAAATATGTTTCTCTACCGCTACGCCTGGGTACTATCTATTGTCATTATTTATCTAGCAGCAGAAACCAGCACCTATTTGACCAACATTAAAATATGGCAAATTTGCCTTCCCTTTACAATTCTGTCAACCGGTTTTATCCTCACATATATTTTTAAAAATCACTACTATTTCTTGGACACTGTAAACTTTTTACTAAGTTTTGAATTTCTCTTTGCCTATCTTGTTCTATTTGTCAGCCTTCATTATTTCAAGTTTGATATCAAGTGGATACCTCTTTCTTTCTTACTGTTTACCTTATTAGAACTTGGTCTCCACACTCATTACCAGGTTCAGGGAATTTCAGATGAGTGGCATTTCCCTAGTCGGTCGAATTACGAAGAAAAGTTGACAGATATTGACAATCTTGTAAAAGAGACCAAGAGTGACAATGAATACTTCTATCGAATGGAACGCTTATTACCTCAAACCGGTAATGATAGCATGAAGTTCAATTATAATGGTATTTCTCAATTTTCATCCATTCGCAATCGCGCTTCTAGTTCTACTTTAGATAAACTGGGTTTCCGTTCAGACGGTACCAATCTAAATCTGCGTTACCAGAACAACACCTTGATTGCGGATAGCCTCTTTGGCATAACCTACAATCTGGCAAGCACAAATCCCAATAAATATGGATTTGATTTTCAGAAGAGTACCGATAGTATCAGTCTCTATAAGAATAACTACAGTCAGGGATTAACACTTTTGACCAATTCTGTTTACAAAGATGTCAAGTTTACAAATATGTCCTTGGACAATCAATCTGCCTTTGTAAATGAACTGACAGGACTGGATTACAAGTATTTTTATCAGATTAAGGACGTTCAATCATTCAATGGTGTGGACCTTGGAGGCCGCATAACTGTAAATAAACCTGTCAATCAGACCGATGCAACTATTACTTATAAACTAAATGTTCCATCCAATAGCCAGGTCTATCTCAATTTACCAAATATTAGCTTCTCAAACGACTCTGTCAAAAGAGTTGTCATAACTGTCAATAACCTGTCAAATGAGTTCACACTTGACAACAGCTTTTCCTTCTTCAATATTGGTTATTTCTTAGAGGATACTGAACTTTCCTTCTCTATTCATTTTCCAGAAAACGAACAAGTTAGCTTTGATAAACCGCAATTTTTCCGGTTAGACCTTGGCCAATATTCTGAGGCTATGGAAATACTAGCCAGTAAGCAAGTTATATCCACTGTAAAGTCGAACAAGGTAGAAGTAGAATTTTCAAGTCAAAATCCTGCTAGTCTGCTCCTAACCCTTCCTTATGATAAGGGATGGACTGCAAGCATCGATGGTAAAAAAGTACCAATATTAAAAGCACAAAATGGTTTTATGAAACTGGACGTAGAGCCTGGTCAACGACAGGCCGTCTTGACATTTATTCCACATGGATTTTACTTGGGATTAGGAATTTCCACGACAGCTATCTGTTTCTTTATTTTCTATAATTATTTGTTCAATAGACATAAGAACCGAGGTTAAACCTCGGTTTTTGTAGTGCAAAAAAACCTTGATTTCTCAAGGTTTCCTAGTCTTTATTTACTCCGCCAACAGATAATTGTACGTTAAAATAAGTTAAAATAGATAACAAAAGTAGCTATAATCAAGGGTTTGTCACTTATCTATGGAGTAATGAAAAGCGGGATTTTGACCAAATTTTGACCAAGTAAATTTTTCTAAATTATTTACTTTTTTTCTGAATTATACAAAGTTTTTATAAAAATACACTTTGACCAAGTTTTGACAAAGAAGCGTTTCGGAGTAACAAAAATTCTCAAAATCTATTAATATTTCAAAAATTGTTGGAAAAGTGTAGTCTTTCCGAAATTTTTTGGAATCCAAAAATCTTCCTACAAATATGTAAGAAGATTTCAGACTGAAGACAAAGTCGTTAGAATTATATTTCTAACGGCTTTTTCATATGTAAAGTAGTATAATAGAGATAGG
>NZ_JBIMJM010000059.1:0-7271 GCF_043674115.1 Streptococcus sp. A34
TGGGCAATAAAGGCAAGTTTTCCTTTGTTTCGACTAAATTCATCCCAACTTAAGACTTTTGGTAATGTCGTAAAATCTTGAGGAAATTGAAACTGAGCCAATTTTCTCTGTACGACTGAAACGGAGATGTGTAGTCTCCTAGCGATAGCTGAGTTGGTCATGTTTTCTGTGTGTAGTTGAGTGACTTTCTCCCAGATTGGTTGTGAAATCTGACAGTTTTTCTTGACCAGAGGTGTCTCAGAAACGGTTACTTTTTGGCAAGATTTACACTGAAACCGCCGCTTCTTAAGCAGTAGGAGGGTTGGAAAACCCTGACAATCCAAAATTGGAATTTTTGAGGGCATTTGAAAATCGTACTTGATACATTTTTCTTGGCAATGAGGACAGCAAGGACTGTCGTAATCTAGCTTTGCCCTGATTTCTAGATGGGTTTGATGTTTCAAAACGAATAGAATTTTAATGTTTTTATCTTTGATTCCGATAAGTTCTGTGGTATGATAAAGTTGTTCCATATGAGTCTTTCTAATGAGTTGTTTGAACGCTTTTCATTATAGGTCATATGGGACTTTTTTTCTACACTCAAAAAAGCTCCATAATCTCTACAGTGGATTTACCCACTACAGAAATTATAGAGCCCATAAAAAATCCTCCAGTTTGTTTTTTATAACAGTATACTGGAGGAAGGAGTGATTGGATAGATACCTTGTTATTGGGCGGTTACAATCTATTATGGAAATTATGGAGCCTTTTTGAGTGTAGAAAAACATACTAAGATTAGTAGTGAGGAAATCTCCGACGGGAGAGAGTACTCACTACTTTTTCTTTATGATAAAGTAGAGGTGTCTTGTTAAGTCATGGGACTTTTTGACGCTAGACGTCGCAATAAAAACTGGCAAGACACCTGTTTTAGAAAGAATGTTATCAAAGTATGTGGGACGCTAGACGTCGAGTATTGAAAATGACATCACTAAAACAAGGAATCATTCAAGACAAAGAGGTAATATCATGCGTGCAGTATTTGGGATTGACGTGAGTAAGGTAAGTTCAGAAGTGGCTATTCTAGTCAACGGCGAGAAGGTTCATGGCTATACCATGCCCAATGATGCCATTGGCTTTTCTAGGCTACTTGGTGATTTGAAAACCGTCCACAAGCCAGAAATCATCTTTGAAGCAACAGGCGTCTATTCTCGTCGTCTTCAAGCTTTTCTAGAAGATAATGGCTACGCTTATACACGGCTCAATCCCTTGGAAGCCAAGAAGCAACTGGATAGCTTGCGTGTGCGGAAAACAGATCAAATTGACGCCGAAAAACTGGCTCAATCTCAATTTGTGCTGAATCGTAAACCCACTTATGTCCAAGAAGAAGTCTACCAAAACTTGCGGGATCTCAGCCGTTTCTATCAGAATCTGACCGAGGACATTGTTCGAGCTAAAAACCGTCTGCACAAGGTCTTACAAGTCACTTTTCCTGAATTGGAAACTATCATATCAACACAAACTGGCGAACAATACTGGAACCTGGTCATAGCTTTTCCTTGCAAGGACTTCGTGCTTGAGTTAAGCAAGAATGAACTCTCAAAGAGCATTCGTCAGTCCACCTCAAAACGGATTTCAGACAAGCGTGTGGCGTACTTAGCCGAAAAGCTTACAGCACTAGCTAATCAATCTTACTGTGCCGTCAAGAAAACCTCTCCAATGCTGGAAGAGGTTCGTTACTATGCAAAAGAATTGCTTAGACTTTCTGAACAGAGACAAACTGTCCTAGACCAAATGGTAGAACTAGCTCACCCATTACCTGAATATGACATTCTGCTCTCTATTCCTGGAATAGCTGAGACTACTGCAACAAGTATTATTGGTGAACTGGGAGATATTCGCCGTTTTCAGTCTGCCAATCAAATCAATGCCTTTATCAGTATTGACCTGAGACACTATGAATCTGGTAACTTCCTCGCTAAGGAACACATTACGAAGCGTGGCAATCCCTACGCTAGAAAGATTCTGTTCAAGTGTATCCACAATATCGCTTCAGCCAGTCACACCAATCATTGCCATATCGCAGACTTTTATGAGAAACGAAAAAGACAATCGCAAACGACTTCTACGAAGCCACACACGATTGCCTCCATACATCGTCTCATTCGGACAATGTATTACCTCATAACGCATAACAAACTTTACGATTACACTTTAACCCAAAATCTGTAAGATTGTTTATGCAATATTATTGTAACACCTTATCAAAAATTTTCAACGTAAGGTGTTAATTTCGTCTACTCTTTTTACACGAAACTTTAGTCCAAAAGAAAACATTGACTATTGAACTCAAAATATTTTTCATCAAATACCTCGATGAACTTGACAAATGGTAGAAAAAAAGTCCCATATGACCTATAATGAAAAGCAACCAAACTCACATTAGAAAGACTTATATGGAACAGCTAAATTTTATCACAAATTTTCTCAGAATGAAAGACCAAAATACCCTTATCACTGATGAGTATGATATGGGAGCTCACTTAGAACTCCACGGTTAATTAGATTACATGGCTCCTAAATGTCCAGAATGCAAGGGACAAATGGCTAAGTACGATTACCAGAAAACCTCTAAAATCCCCTATCTAGAAACTGCTGGTTATTGACTCCTTATCCGTCTTCGAAAGCGTCGTTTCAAGTGTAAAGATTACGGAAAAATAGCGGTTGCTGAAACTCCTCTTGTCAAGTAGAACCACCAAATCTCTGTCGCTGTTAACCAGAAAATCGCCCAGTTACTCATCGAAAATCAAGCAATGAGACATATCGCACACAGGCTATCTATCTCAACATCATCAGTTAGTCGAAAGCTTAATGAGTTCAAGTTTGAAACAGATTGGAATACCTTACCTGAGGTGATGAGCTGGGAGTCAGACAGTCTGGGGATAGACTGTTTGAGCTGCTTTCAAGAATGGGAAGATGAGCTTTATCGCACAAGATTTCAACTCACAAATGTCATTACCATTCTAGACGGAAGAACTCAAGCAACCATCCGAAATCACTTTATACGCTCTATCCTAGACAGGTTAGAAATCGTGTAAAAGTCATTTTCGCCCACCTACAACTGTTGACAAAGAGCCTTTTTTAATATGAACTTTCTCTAATGGTCAATGTCGTTCTGAGTTTGATTTTTCGTGGGTGGTGGGTGGTTGGATTTGAAATGATGCGGTCCAAGAGTTGCATAGCTTCAAGGCCCATTTCCTCCGTGAAAACGCTGATAGAGGAGAGTGCCGGATAGACTTGACGAGTGATGGCGGTATCGTTGAAGGTGATGATTTGAACACGATCAGGAACCTCAATTTGCCGTTCTTGTAGGGCTCGCAAAGCACCGACAGCCAGCGTATCGTTGGCCATGAAGAAGGCTGGTGGCAGGTCGTCGCCCAATTCTTGGATTGCACGGGTCATCAGTTCGTAGCCTGACTGGGTGGAAAATTTCCCGATATAGCAGTAATTTTCTCTGTAGATGCCCAAGGTGGACAGATAGTTACGATAACTGAGCAAGCGGGGGTCGGCAGGCAGGTCTTGTCCGTCGGAGGTCTTTTCCTGCCCGACTAGCAGTCCGATGTCAGCGATACCTTGACTGCAAAAATGATTGATGACGGTTTGAACCGAGTGGTTAAAATCAGTGGTTACACAGGAGAACCCTTCGGTCAGAGTATCACTGTCCACAAAGACCAGATGAGGAGACAAGCTGGTCAGCTCTGCTATTTGCCTAGAAGAAAATTTGCCCACTGCGATGATGCCGTCAACCTCGGCCAGGAGCGGATTGCTCAGGTCGTTGAAGGAGAGGATGAGCTGATAGCCCAGTCGGCTAGCCTCGCGCTCGATGCTGACGCGGATAGAGTAATAGTAGAGGTCGGCTAATTCCTCGCTTTCTGTGTACCATTGGACAAGTCCGATGGTGCCTTTTTGTTGGGGCGCCTGCTTTTTCAAATGTTTGGTATAGCCCATTTCTTGAGCCAAGTCTAGGATGCGTTCGCGAGTTTCTGGACTGACGGATAGGCTGTTATCTCCATTGAGAACTCTGGAAATAGTGGCGGATGAGAGCTGTGCTCTAACTGCAATTTCTTTGATAGTGACCATGGCTTTCCCCTTTCTTTTTCTTTGATTATAGCACAATAGAAAAGATTAGTAAAAGATTAGTAAAATTTTAGTAAATTCTTGACAAGGTCTTTTTTTAGATATAAAATAAAAGAAATCGATTACAATTCAAGGAGGTTCTTATGAACAAGGAACAAATCACACAAGCCTTTCAGGATGTATTTGGTCAAGAAGCGGACGCGGCATTCTTCTCGCCAGGTCGAATTAACCTGATTGGTGAACACACGGACTACAACGGCGGTCATGTTTTCCCAGCTGCCATTACTTTGGGGACCTATGGTGCAGCCCGCAAGCGTGATGACCAAGTCCTGCGCTTTTACTCTGCCAATTTTGAGGAATTGGGTATTATTGAGGTGGATTTGGGCAATTTAGTCTATGACAAGGCCCATAACTGGACCAACTACGCCAAGGGCGTACTTAAGTTCTTGCAGGAGGCTGGACATACGATTGACTCGGGTATGGACGTCTATATCTATGGCAATATTCCAAATGGGTCTGGCCTGTCCTCATCAGCCTCTTTGGAACTGCTGATTGGGATTATTGCGGAGGAGCTATACAAGTTAGACTTGACTCGCCTTGATTTGGTTAAAATCGGAAAATTGACGGAAAATCAGTTCATCGGGGTTAATTCAGGAATCATGGACCAATTTGCTATCGGTATGGGTGCGGACAATAAGGCGATTTACCTAGATACCAATACGTTGGAATATGACTTGGTGCCGCTGGATTTGGGCGACCATGTCATTGTTATCATGAATACCAATAAGCGCCGTGAATTGGCAGATTCTAAGTACAATGAGCGCCGTGCGGAATGTGAAAAAGCGGTGGAAGAGCTCAATTCTGTCCTCTCTATCGAGACCTTGGGTGAGTTGGACGAATGGACTTTTGACGAATATGCTTACTTGATTAAGGACGAAAACCGTCTCAAACGGGCGCGCCATGCCGTTCTGGAAAATCAACGGACCTTGCAGGCTCGGGCAGCGCTTGAAGCTGGTGATTTGGCAAAATTCGGTCGTCTGGTCAATGCCTCACATGTGTCCTTGGAGCATGATTATGAAGTGACCGGTCTGGAATTGGATACGTTGGCCCACACCGCTTGGCAACAAGAGGGCGTTCTCGGGGCGAGGATGACGGGAGCAGGATTTGGTGGCTGTGGCATTGCCATTGTCCACAAGGATAAGGTAGAGGCCTTTAAGGAAAATGTTGGCAAGACCTACACAGAAGTGGTCGGCTATGCACCTAGCTTTTATGTGGCAGAAATTGCTGGCGGTTCAACCGTTTTGTAAGATGTGAAATGATGAAGGAGAGACGATGGCAAATCTGGTAGATACATTTGTGGAGCAAGCGATTGTTCATAGTGACTTTGAGGAGATGGACCGTCTCTATCTGCGCAATCGGGTTTTGGCTTTGGTTGGCGAGCAGGTCTTGGACATTGAGACGGAGCTGACGGATATGATTGCCCTCAAAGATGCCTTGTTGGCATCGGCTCTTGAGACAGGTCAAGTTGGGGAACTCTTGGAGGAGCAGGACATGGTTGGGGCTAGTCTGATGGACTTGGTGACACCGGCTCCTAGTCAGGTCAACCGTCAATTTTGGGCGACCTATGAAAATAGTCCGGAGCAGGCTATTGCGGATTTCTATGACCTCAGCAAGCGCAATGATTATATCAAGCTAGCAGCTGTTGCCAAAAATATCTATTACCAAGTACCGACAGATTATGGCAATCTGGAAATCACCATCAACTTGTCCAAACCAGAGAAGGATCCGAAAGCCATTGCGGCGGCCAAATTAGCAGAAGCAAGTAATTATCCTAAATGCCTGCTCTGTATGGAAAATGAGGGCTATCAGGGGCGGATCAATCATCCTGCTCGTGCCAATCACCGGATTATTCGTCTTCAGTTGGGGCAGGAGAACTGGGGCTTTCAGTATTCACCCTATGCTTATTTTAATGAGCATGCCATTTTCCTCAATACTGAGCATGTGCCAATGGCCATTACGCCACAGACCTTTGAGCAACTCTTGGATTTGATTGACCTTTTGCCGGGTTATTTTGTCGGTTCCAATTCGGATTTACCGATTTCGGGTGGCTCTATCTTGACCCACAATCACTATCAGGGCGGTCGGCACACCTTCCCCATGGATGAGGCACCTATTGAGCAGGAGCTGACATTTGCAGGTTTTGAGGGCGTGCAGGCTGGACTAGTCAAGTGGCCCATGTCGGTTATCCGTTTGACCTCCAGCGAACGGACGGAGCTGCTTGGTTTGGCGACTAAGATTTTGGAAAAATGGCGGAGCTACTCAGATGACTTGGTTGGAATTAAGGCTGAGACGAATGGAGTACCGCATCATACCATTACACCGATTGCCCGCAAGCGTGACGGTCGTTATGAGCTGGACTTGGTCCTCCGCGACAATCAGACTTCGGAGGAATTTCCAGACGGCATTTACCATCCTCATCCAGATGTTCAGCATATCAAGAAAGAAAATATCGGCTTGATTGAAGTCATGGGCTTGGCCATCTTGCCACCGCGCCTTAAGGCGGAGTTGGCCGAGGTGGAGAAATTCCTGCTGGGGCAGGACAGTCAAGTGGCAGCCTATCACCAAGACTGGGCAGACCGCTTGAAGACCGCTCACAGCTCAATTACCGCTGAAAATGTCCAAGAGATTGTCCGCACGTCGGTGGGACAAATCTTTGCCCGTGTACTTGAAGATGCCGGCGTCTACAAACGCACACCAGAAGGCCAAGCTGCCTTTAGAAGATTTGTCGAGTTTGTGGGGGTTGTATAATAACTTTCGAAGGGTAGGCAGACGCCTGCTCTTTTTGTTATAATAGTAAAAGTTATCAAAGGAGTAGATATGAAAAATTCAAAAATTGGGACTTTCATTACGCTTGTGGCAGGTATTGCTTGGGGTTTGTCGGGAGTCAGTGGGCAATATTTGATGACGCGTGGGGTGACGGTTGAGATGATTACGACCCTGCGTTTGGTGATTTCGGGCGTGGTTCTGCTGGGCGTGGCCTATTTGACCAGTAGGGACCAGTTGATGGCTGTTTTGAAAAATAAACATACTAAGATTAGTAGTGAGGAAATCTCCGACGGGAGAAAGTACTCACTACTTTTTCTTTATGATAAAGTAGA
>NZ_JBIMJM010000005.1:0-86279 GCF_043674115.1 Streptococcus sp. A34
TGTTAGTTCCTTTCAGACAAATGTGGTAGTTTATCTGAGCCTAACATAGATGGCTTTTTCTGTCTAGCTTAATTTTACAAATTGGGATTTTATGTAACTGTTTTCAGAAACCGAATATTGATTGAAAAAAAGTCGTTTTTATACTATGATAGTTATATATATCTATGAAAGAGATTTACTTGTATGAGAAAACAAAATGTTGCGCTGTTGGTTGTCAATAGCATTCTTTTTTTAGTGTGCCTTGGCATGTTGGTCTTTGCTTATGGAAAATACCAGGAACAGGCCTTGAGAGATGACGTCAAACAGCTAAAATTAAACTATTCCAAGGAAAGCAATGTCTATCGTCAGGCTGGGAAAATCGGTTCAGAATTTGTTCAAGTTGCCATTCCAGAAGATGAAGCTGGGAATCCGATTTCGGTGATTCAGAAGGAGGTCCTAGCACTGGTGAAAAAGCAATTCGGCCAGGAAGGGCCTCAATCTAGAACGACAGGACTGCATTTTTTCAGTGTGGATAAGGAAAACTCTGAGTACAAAGACATCATAGCTTATCGGATTCGAACAAGGCCTTACAAGGTACGGGGAACCAAGTTGGTTTCTCAGAAAAAACAGGATGTGGAGCAGATTTTACTGACAGCGGAGCAAGAGGTCTTTAGTTTGAAACATTTGGTTGAGGACCAGGGAGTTTTTCGTGCCATTGTCTCATCTCATCTGCAGAGAGAATTGGCTAGTCAAGGCATGGAGCAGGCAGAAATCGACCAGCTTCTCCAGAAATTTGGCCAGGAAGATGTGGAAAATCTATCCTTCAGCTACCGAGAGAGTCAGTTTCTGTTAAACCTGCCAGAAGGCTATCAAGTGGAGACCCTAGCCATTTCCATCTCAGAGCTCTATGATTGCTTGTCTGGCCAGCATTTGACAGTCACAGATCAGGAAAACTACGACAAGTACCAAAAGGAAAAAGAAGAATTGGCCAATCAAAAACGGATTGCTCTGACCTTTGACGACGGTCCCAACCGCCAGACGACACCAAAGATTTTGGATATTTTGAAGAAATACAATGTTAAGGCAACATTCTTTATTTTAGGGAAAAATATTGCTGGTAATGAGGATATTATCCAGCGAATGGTGGCAGAAGGTCATGAAATTGGTAACCATACCTGGAACCATCCGAAGTTAACAGGCATCAGTCCAGAGGCTGTTCAGTCAGAAGTTGGTGACACCCAGGCTGCTCTGGAAAAGATTCTGGGCTACAAGCCCAAGCTCATGCGGCCGCCGTACGGAGCAGTCAATCAAGCGACCATGAATATCATTAATATGCCCATTATCTATTGGTCAGTGGATTCCAATGACTGGTCCAGCCGGAATCCTGCGGTCATTCTGGAAACCATTAAGGCCAATACGATTCCTGGATCTATCATTTTGCTCCACGATATCCATCCTACCAGTGTAGAAAGTGTCGAACCAACGCTCCAGTATTTTGCGAGCCAAGGTTTCAAGTTGGTGACTTCTAGTGAATTACTGGGGCAAGAACTCAATCCTCAATTGATTTATTACAATCAATTTGATGCCGGACCCGGCGCTTAAATAAAATCATATCTAACCTATGTTCACCATGAGCATAGGTTTTTCTTTGCCCAGAACCAAAGGATTTTCCGTAGTGAAAAGGAAAAGTTTGGTCTTGGAAACCGTTTACAAATCCGGTATATTAAGAGTATAATTTTAGTAAGAGTAAAATGGAGGATAATGCCTATGGTCAAACTCGTAACAATAGGTGGTGGCTCAAGCTATACACCGGAACTGGTAGAAGGAATGATTCTAAGACATACCGAGGTACCTATCAAAGAATGGTGGTTTGTAGACATCGAAGATGGCCGAGAAAAATTGGAAATCGTGGTAGAACTTGCCAAGCGCATGGTCAAAAAAGCTGGTCTTGACTGGGAAATTCATGCGACCTTGGATAGGAGAAGCGCTCTAAAAAATGCAGATTTTGTGACCTCTCAATTTCGGGTCGGTCAATTGCAGGCGCGATACTTGGATGAAGCCATTCCTCTCAGTCATGGATTTTTAGGTCAAGAGACTAACGGAGCTGGAGGTATTTTTAAGGCTCTGCGGACCATTCAAGCCTATAAGAGCATCATTGCTGATATGAAAGAGCTCTGTCCAGATGCCTGGCTGATTAACTTTACGAATCCTGCTGGCATGGTGACGGAGGCTATTGTCAATTACCTGGGGTGGGAAAAGGTGATAGGTCTATGCAATATTCCGATTGGGCAAAAGAAAGCTGCCGCAGAGGTGCTTGGTCTTCAGGAATCTGAGGTTATGACCCGCCATATCGGTTTGAATCATTTTCATTTTCATCAGGTTTGGGACCGTTTTGGAAAAAATCGGACCATGGAAGTGATGGAGAAACTCTATGGGAATCAGGTAAGCCGTCCAGCAGATGCGGTGAAAAATATCAGTAATCTGGAATTTTCAATTGACTTACTTCGGACAATTGGCCTGCTGCCGTGTGACTATCACCGCTATTATTTTTTGGAAAAGGAGATGTTGGATGATGCCCTCCAGCAATACCAGACTGGGCGGGTGCGTGCCGCAGTGGTCCAAGAGGTAGAAAAGGAACTGTTCCAGCTCTACGCCGACCCTCATTTACAAGAAAAGCCCAAGCAGTTGGAGAAACGGGGTGGAGCTTATTACAGCGACATTGCCTGCCAGTTGATTGTGGCCATTTACAATGACAGCCACCAGGAGTTAACCGTTTCGACGGTCAATCGGGGTGTGATTCCCTATCTACCAGAAAATTGTGTTGTGGAGGTGACTGCTATTATTACAGCTCATGGGGCTATTCCGCTCGGCTGTCCGCCAAGTCCACCTCTGGTGACTGCTTATTTGAAGCTGATGAAGGAGATGGAATTAGCAACGGTAGAAGCTGCGGTGACAGGTGATTATGACTTGCTCTTGCAAGCCTTCTATCTCAATCCCTTGATTGCCAACGGACCTAAAGCAGAAGAACTATTAAAAGACCTATTGCTTGCACATGCGGATTATTTACCGCAATTTGTATCCAGCATTGAAGCCATCAAAGCAGAAAGGAAAGTATAATGACAGAACAAGGGACATTTTATCAATTTCCAGAAGGATTTCTCTGGGGTTCATCCACCTCTGGTCCACAGAGTGAGGGGATAGAGCCAGGTGACGGAAAGGGCTTGAACAACTGGGATTACTGGTTTGGGATTGAGCCGGAGCGTTTCCATGGGCAGATTGGTCCGGATGTGACCTCCACTTTTTATAAAAACTATCAGACCGATATTGAGCTTTTGAAAGAAACGGGGCATACGATTTTTCGGCCATCTATCCAGTGGTCACGTTTAATCCCGGACGGTGTCGGTCAGGTCAATCCAAGGGCTGTGGAATTTTACCGGGATGTTTTTCAGCAGGTCAATGCCTTGGGTATCAAGTTGCTGGTCAATCTCTATCATTTTGACCTACCTTATGCTTTGCAGGAAAAAGGAGGATGGGAATCCAAGGAAACGGTTTGGGCCTATGAAGCCTACGCTCGGAAATGTTTTGAATTATTTGGGGATTTGGTGGACCACTGGGTGACCTTCAATGAGCCGATTGTGCCGGTAGAGTGTGGCTATCTGGGCTCCTACCATTATCCCTGTAAAGTTGATGCTAAGGCTGCAGTAGCGGTGGCTTACCATACTCAATTAGCCAGCTCCTTGGCAGTCAAGGCCTGTCATGAATTGCATCCAGACCATCAGATTTCTATTGTGCTCAATCTGACTCCTGCCTACCCAAGGAGTGACAGTCCTGAAGACCAGAAAGCTGCCCGCATTGCCGAACTTTTCCAGACCAAGAGTTTTTTGGATCCGTCTGTATTGGGGGCCTACCCAGAAGAATTGGTAGCCATTATCGATGAATACGGGCTCAGACCAGATGTTACAGAAGAGGAACTTGCTATCATCAGGGAAAATACGGTTGATTTCCTTGGAGTCAACTACTATCAGCCTCTCCGAGTACAGGCTCCGAAAGTAATCTTTGAGGAGGGTGACTTGTTGACGACGGAACATTTCTTTACCTCTTATGATATGCCTGGCAAGAAAATCAACCCTCACCGTGGCTGGGAAATCTATGAACGCGGCCTTTATGACATTGCCATGAATTTGAAAAAGGACTATGGCAATATCGTTTGGCTGGTCACGGAAAACGGCATGGGCGTGGAAGGAGAAGAGGCCTTCAAAGAGGATGGCTATATTCAGGATGATTATCGGATTGAATTTATTCAAGACCATTTGATTGAGCTACATCGAGCCATTCAAGAAGGCGCCAATTGTAAGGGTTACATGCTTTGGACCTTTATTGACTGCTGGTCTTGGTTAAATGCTTATAAAAATAGATATGGCTTGGTTGAGCTGGATTTGAGCACTCAAAAGAGAATCATCAAAAAATCAGGTTATTGGTTTAAGGAAGTCAGTCAAGCCAACGGCTTTAGTAGGTAGGAGGGGGAATATGACAAACTTTGGATTTTCAATCTATCCGGAGCGACATGGCTTGGAGAAATGTCAGAGCTACATCGATTTGATGGAACGATATGGTGCAAGGAGGATTTTTATCAGCTTGCTCCAGATTGGGCCAGATAATTCCGAGGTGTTTGACCTGTATCGTTCAGTTATTTCCTATGCCAACCAAAAGGGGATGCTAGTGATTGCAGATATCAGTCCAGGCTTCATTGAATCCTGTGGTTGGAAAGATTCCCTTATTGAAAAAGCGCATGCATTCGGAGTTGCAGGGATTCGCTTGGATGAAGCTCTGCCCTTGGAAGAAATTGTTTCTCTGACACAAAATCCTTATCAGCTGAAAATTGAGTTGAACATGAGTACAGATAAGAGATTATTGACAGATCTCTTGCAAGCAGGAGCTAATAGAGAGAATATAATTGCCTGTCATAATTTTTATCCCCATGAATATACGGCACTTTCGGAAGATTACTTTCTCGAAATGTCAGAGTTTTATAGACAAGAGGGGATTACATCGGCAGCCTTTGTCTCCTCGCAGACTGCAACAGAGGGCCCATGGCCCTTGTCTGAAGGGTTACCAACTCTAGAAGAACACCGTCATCAAGAATTAGCTCGTCAAATTGCGTGGATAAAAGCGACTGGTTTGATTGATTGGATATTGATTTCCAATCAGTTCGTGATAGAAGAAGAATTAGAGTCTATTCAAGAGGTGCTCGATGAAGATGGTCTGACTTTCAGAGTGCAATTGGCAGAACACGTGACCGATATTGAGAGAGAGATTATTGATTTTAGTCACAATTATCGTGGGGATATCTCTGCTTATGTTATTCGTTCAACCATGCCACGAATTGTATATAAAGATAACTCTATTCCTGCTCAGACAGATGGATATCGCAAGGTAGAAGCCGGGACTGTCATCATTGATAATGACCTCTACGGTCGCTACAAAGGAGAACTCCACATTGTCATTAAGGAACTGGAGCTATCCCCTAAGGCAAATATCGTTGGAACCATACATCCTGAGGATTGGCCGTTGGTTTCCTTTTTGAAGCCATGGCAGGCCTTTCGCTTAAAAGTAGTTTAGTCGCAATCTTTCATCAATGCTAAGGAAAAAAGAAGAATAGTCAATTTCTTGTGTGTATGTTATTATAAATCTATAGAGCTACAGGGCTTTTGAATACAGATTGTAAGTTTGGAAAGGAGGACGAGATGCTATCAAAAAAGGAGATTCGATTATTAGAATTTCTAATCGACCATCCAGATGATTACGTTTCTAGTTTGGAAATTGCTCAGCAGCTGCATATTAGCGACCGTACGGCTAGAACCTATCTGAAGCAGTTAACGGCTTCGCTACAAAATAGCGGGAGTCAATTGCTATCAAAGCCTGGTCTCGGTTATCATCTGCAAGTGGATGATTCTCGTGCATTTGAAACCTTTTGGCAATCCTCCCTTTCTTCCAAAAGGCAGCTGACCAATCTTCATTCGGTGGAAGAAGCTGTGGACAGGCAGAGATTTGTGCTCAATAAGCTCTTGTTTGAAGGACAGTCGCCAACATTGGCGGAATTGGAAAGGGACTTATTTATCAGTAAAACAACCCTGCACTCGGTGATTGTTGATATCCGAAACCTATTGTCATCCTACGATATGGAATTAAATATGACAAAAGCAGGTTTAGAAATCACTGGTAAAGAGACGGCGATTCGGCATTTTATCATGGATTATTTTTTCAGCGAACAGCTAGGGAAAACCTTATATGGACTCGTTGAGAATAACCTCCTTCCATCCATCAATTTCACAGAAATTATGAGGATTGTGATTGATGAATGTCGGGATGCAAGTCTTCGTCTATCAGATTTTGTATTGCAAAATTTGGTCCTTCATATCGCCCTGATGTTGCAGCGGATGCGGGCTGGCTCTGCAATTGAACGCTTTCCCATTTCAGAACAAATTAGTCGCTCTAAGGAATATCAGGTTGCCCAAAAAATTCTCAGGAAAATTGAAGGAGCCTTTGACCTATTGATTCCTGAGGAAGAAGCAAATTATATTGCCCTTCATTTGAAGGTTAAGCTGACGGAAAATCTGGCCAAAATAGACCAGGCAGAAGTGGCCTTGAGACAGCAAATTCAAGATA
Organism: Streptococcus sp. A34; assembly: GCF_043674115.1. NCBI lineage: Bacteria > Bacillati > Bacillota > Bacilli > Lactobacillales > Streptococcaceae > Streptococcus > Streptococcus sp. A34. The sequence continues at coordinate 6,646 of NZ_JBIMJM010000005.1, forward strand.
GTTTGCTCCAATTGTCTCGTAAGATCGGTTTAGAACTTTCTGCCGATCAGCAGTTGTTTAAAGGAATTCTAGCCCACATGTTGCCCCTAAAAATCCGACTGGAAAATGGGATTGTCTTGGATAATCCATTGACGGAGGAGATTCGTAGGGATTATGCGGAAGTCTTTGACCTCACAAAGGAGGTCTTTGGACAAATGCCCCTCTTTCAAGGTTATAAAGTTTCAGATGATGAATGGGCTTATCTTTCCCTGCACTTGATGGCGGCAGTTGAACGGTACAATCCACAGCGAAAGACAAAGGTATTGGTCGTTTGCTCAACAGGTGTCGGTAGTGCCTTGATGTTGAAAAATCGGCTGGAGAAAGAATTTTCTTCAAGTATAGAAATTGTAGATGTGGTCAGCTATTACGAGGTGACCGAGGAGCGATTGTCTGATGTTGAGTTGATTATCTCATCTGTCAGTCTATCCAATCTTATCTTTATGACACCGGTTATCACGGTTTCCGTTTTTCTATCCGGAGAGGATGTCGCAAAGATAAAGCAACATTTGCAGCAAGGTTTGACCTTTTCTATGGGTGAGGAACATGGGGAAAACATGGACCATGCTCAAGCGCGTCAGATTGCTGAGGCGGTCTTTGGGCCGAGTCGGATTGTGGTAGTCGATGAAAATAGGGAACGAATGTCCCTGTTGGAAGAGTTGACAATGAAGCTGAATGAATCTAGTCAGCCAGGTTTTGTAGAAACATTTTTAGACCAGGTTCATCTGCGGGAGACCTATAGCTCTGTAGTATTTGAAGAAACGTTGGCCTTCCCTCATCCTGCGGTAGCAATGAGCTATTCAGAACAGATTGTAGTAGGTATTTCTAAAGAAGGTATCCGTTGGGGTGAGGAGGGAATCGTTCATTTTGTATTCTTACTATCCCCTTCAAAGGGGCGAAATTCTCACATAAAATATATATCCCCCTGTCTGGTCGAGTTTGTCAAAGACAAAGACCTACAAAAACGGTTGTTGAACAATCCAACCTATGATGAATTAGTAACTATTTTTATTCCCTTAATACAAAAACAGAAATAGGAGGAAAAGATAATGAAAAACATTATGTTAGTATGTAATGCAGGTATGTCAACAAGTATGTTGGTAACTAAGATGCAAAAAGCAGCAGAGGAAAAAGGTCTTGAAGCTACTATTTGGGCGGTTCCTGTTTCTGAAGCTGACTCCGAAGTGGCTCAAAAGGAAATTGATGTTCTCTTATTAGGACCACAGGTCAAATTCCTCTTGAATGAATATAAAGGAAAATTTGAGCCAGGTATCAAGGTGGATTCCATCAATATGATGGACTATGGTGTTATGAATGGTGCTAATGTTTTAGATGCCGCGCTAAAGTTAATGGGAGAATAATATGAATTCTTCAGGCAATTTAGAATCCATAATGGGTTTAATCATGTATGGTGGTGATGCCAAAGGCTTGGCTGTCCAAGCCATTCAGGCTGCTAAAAAAGGCGAATTTGCCGATGCGCATGCAAAGCTTGAACAGGCCAATGATTCCTTGAATATTGCCCACAAGTCACAAACAAGCCTGTTGGCTCAAGAAGCAGGTGGACAATCTGTTGAGGTATCCTTGCTCATGGTGCATGGTCAGGACCATCTGATGAATGCCATTACCTTCATTGATATGGCCAAAGAGATTGTTAGTTTGTACGAACGATTGGACAGCTAAACAATGCTATAGAGCCATCTGCGGGTATATAGAAAGGAGGAGGAATGGAAATCACAAAAACTTATCCGGTTTCTATTGATCGACTTTTCGAGGCGATAGTGACGTCCTTAAAAGAAGATTATCGACAAAATACTGGTGAGGAGCCGGCGGAAGTTGACTTGGTAGCTGGCTTAACCTACCAAAAACGATTTGGCGAGAAACATCAGCATAGTGTCCAAGTCACCCTGCTGGAGTTGGCCAGTCCATCCCTCTATTCTGTTCGATTCTCATCTAATCGAGGCAAGGAAACGATGACCTATCAATTGACTCCTGTAGATAAGGGATATACCAGTATTCAGTATTCTTATGGAGTGGAAGCTGCGGATTTTTTTACCAAGGCTAATTATTTCCTGATGGAAAAATTGATGGCAAAAAGTCTAGAACGGCAGACAGAGGCACAATTAGATGCCTTGGTTCGTTATGCCACACAAGAAGCCGGATAATATTTTTCAGAAATCAAATCATTTGCCCACTAGTTTCATAGAGGTAGGTTTTCTGCAAAAGACTATTTTTAGGAATGAATCATGATTTGATTTTCTTTGTCTACAAATTGTCACAAAACCGTTTAAAGCGGAAGAAAAAAATAAAAAGGAGACAGATTATGTCAAATATTTCTGATAAGTTTATGGAAATATCTGGGAAAATCGGCTCGCAAAGGCATTTAGTTGCGATTCGAGATTCCTTTATTTCTATGATGCCAGTCACCATGGCCGGTTCAGTAGCAGTCTTGCTCAATGTTTTTCTGAGGGACATCCCAAATAATATGGGGTGGACTGGCTTTGCAGAGGCTATGCAACCCCTGATAAATGTTAATGGTTATGTCTATTTTGGTACCATTGGTATAATGGCCCTCGTTTTCTCATTTGCCCTGGGCTACAATTTGTCTAATATGCACAAGGTCAACCCTTTGGCAGGTGGTTTGATTTCCTTTGCTTCCTTTATTTCTACTATGCCACAGAGCTTGACAATCTCCACAGCTCTCGATGGACTAGATAATTCAGTTATAACAGCTTTGAAAGACTTGGGGCTGACAATAGCAACAAATGATGGTGCATCTGTACTTGAAACAAGTGAATGGGGAGCCATTGCTTTGAAATATGCGGGAGCTACCGGTCTTTTCACCGCCCTCTTCATTGGCTTCCTATCAACATTTGTCTATGCCAGTCTGGTAAAACGGAATATTACTATCAAGTTACCAGATACAGTACCGCCTGCGGTAAACAAAGCCTTTGTAGCCATCATCCCTGGTACAGCAGCTATTTACGCATCTTCAATCTTGGCTTATGCAGTCTACGCTGCGACTGGTCAAGCCTTGAGTGATGTGATTTCAACCTATATCCAGATGCCATTGATGGGTCTATCTCAAGGTATTGGCTCAGTTATTTTGCTCACCTTCTTGGTTCAGCTTTTCTGGTTCTTTGGCTTACATGGTCACAACGTTTTGGCACCAGTTATGGATGGTATCTACGGGGTTGCCCTCAATGAGAATACTGCCGTTTATGAAGCGACAAGAAGCGCGGCAGAATTACCATGGTTATGGACTCGTGGTTCCTTTGATGCCTACGCTCAAATGGGTGGTTCAGGGGTTACATTGGCGCTCATCCTTGCCATCTTCATTTTCTCTAAACGAGAAGAATATAAAACAGTAGCTCGTCTTTCAACACCAATGGGAATCTTTAATATCAACGAACCAATCACATTTGGTATTCCAATGGTACTGAACCCACTCTTTGTTATTCCATGGTTGATTGTACCGCCTGTTTGTGCAACAATTGCCTATCTAGCGACCTCTATGGGCTTGATTCCGCCTGTCTTCTTAGCGGTTCCATGGATTACACCTCCAGGCTTGTATGCTTACTTGGCAACTGGTGGTAATGTGATGGCAGCCCTTGTATCACTCTTCAACCTCTTCATTGCCTTCCTGATCTGGACACCGTTTGTTATTTCAGCAAACAAGGTGAAGGCTGGAACAGAATAATGTTTAAGAAAAATAAACATCCATTTTTGCTCTCGGTTGGTTTCTTTCTCATTGCAGTGAGTCCACTGTATGGCAATCCCTATCTGAACATCGTTGCAGGATTAAGCCTGATTTTAATCAGCATTCTGTGGAAATAACCAAAACTCCCTAGCTTCAATCTGGCTAGGGAGTATCTGTTTATTATAGCTTAGTTCTTAGACCTTATACAATTCCTGTTGTTTTAGGATGACTTCTTGCACTTGGGCGTATTTTTTCAACTGTTTGAGCTCGCTTGGGCTGGATACCAGGGTGATAACCAAGCCCTCCTTGCCCATACGACCGGTACGACCTGCTCGGTGGGTATAGGCCTCCTGGTCAAAGGGAACCTCGAAGTTGAGGACGCATTCCAGATTATCGATGTCAATCCCACGCGCTACCATATCTGTAGCCAGCAAGAGGTTGATTTCATGGTTTTTGAACCGCTTGATGATAACCTTGCGGAACTTGACGTTGACATCAGATGCCAGCGAAACAGCATTGGCACCGTTGTAGAGCAACTTATCCTCGCTAGCACCCAGGTCCGATAGGCTGTTGAAGAAGGCAAGGGCTCGGAAATCAGGGATATTGGCAAACTTGCGAAGGACTTCCAGACGATTTCGCTTGTCCACCATCATGTAGCAATGCTGGATATTGTCCAATTTCTTCTCGGAAAGGTCCAAGGTCAGCACATCAGGACCAATCTTTTCCCGGTTAAACTTGGCTGTCGCACTCATATAGACCAACTGGTGGTCCCGAGGGACGTAGTTGATAATTTTTTCCACGAAATGGTACTGGGAATCGCTAAAAAGCTGGTCAAATTCATCCAGGATAATGGTGTTAACATTCATTATCTTGATTTTTTTCAGCTTGATGAGCTCAAAAATCCGACCGGGCGTTCCGATAAGGATTTCAGGTCCTTTTTTCAGTCGCTCAATCTGGCGCTTTTGACTGGAGCCAGACAAAAAGAGCTGGGCAGTGAGGCCGATCGTCTCCGACCAGGTCTTGCAGACATCAAAAATTTGTCCAGCTAGTTCTGTATTTGGTGCTAAAATCAGCAATTGTTGGGCTTTTTTTGGCGTCAAGGCCAGCAAACTAGGCCAGAGATAGGCCAGGGTCTTGCCGGTGCCTGTTGGGCTGATAGCCAGCAGGGACTGTCCATTTTTGATAGGCTCGAAAGCCTGGGTTTGAACCGGAGTGAAGTCTTCAAATCCGGCCTGTGTCAGCTGGTCCAGCCAGCTAGTTGGGAAGTTGGTTTTCATATCGTATCCGCCTTAAAGGTGATTTCTGCGTCCTTGCGCATGGTGTAAAGAGTTTGGTGGACGGCCTGGGCCACATCCAGCCACTGGTCCGCCAGTTCATGGTTTTGCTCCCTGATGACCCGAGCAAAGTTGACCGCCTCCTCCAGCATGGGGTGCGGAGCTACTTGGACAGGCAGGGCAATTTGGCTACCGTCGTGTTTTTTGAAAATAGCAGAGCTGATCCGTTGGCAACCATCCAGGACCAAGGTACCATCCGCTGTATAGATTTCGCTTGGCAGGTCACTGGTCACATTTTTTCCAGCCTGAATGGTCACGAAGAAGTCATCATAAATGAGTTGTCCACTACCGTTCAAATCCAAGCTGGACGGCAATTGCTGGGCTGTGTAGCGAGCTGACTTGGGAGTGCCAATCAAGCCGATAGCCGCATAGATAGTATAGACACCCAAATCCATGAGGGCCCCACCTGAAAAATCTGTCGAGAAGATATTGGGTGTCTGGTCAGCCAGCAACTCAGGCATTTTTGATGAATACTTGGCATAGCCAAAGTAGCCACCCAAAATAGTCTGATCAGCCAGGAAGTCACGAATAATGGCAAATGCCTCTTCCTGGTAATTACGGGCCGCTTCAAAGAGAAAGATACCTTTTTCCTTGGCTATTTGTCTCAGCCTAGCCAATTCATCAGGCCGTGATACCATGGTTTTTTCGACAATGGCATGTTTACCAGCCTCCAGCACGGCCTTGGCCTGCTCAAAATGAAGGGAATTGGGACTAGCGATATAAACCAGGTCCAAGTCCGATGCCAGAAACTCTTGCATACCTGTGTATAAAATTACATTTTCATAAGGAGCAGAAAAATTTCTGGCGGTCTCGATATTTCTAGACAGGACGGCGCTTAGTTGATAGGCTTGACTTTTTTGAGCCGCTTTAATAAATTCATGAGAAATGGATGAAGTTCCAATAATTCCAAATTTAAGCATAAAATCTCATTTCTTTATGTGTTATTCTTTTCATTATAGCACGTTTCGTGTTAAAATAGTATTGATAAGAGAAGGAGTTGATATGACACAGAAACCGATTATTATTGGCGTAACAGGTGGATCGGGCGGCGGCAAGACCAGTGTGTCTCGCGCGATCTTGGATAATTTTCCTGATGCACGAATTTCAATGATTGAACATGATTCTTACTATAAGAATCAATCTCACCTGACATTTGAAGAACGTATCTTAACCAATTACGACCATCCACTGGCTTTTGACACAGATCTCATGATTTATCATATAGGAGAACTGTTAGCAGGTCGAGCAGTGGACATTCCGATTTATGACTATACCCAACACACTCGTTCTGACAAAACCTATCGTCAAGACCCTCAAGATGTCTTTATTGTAGAAGGAATCTTGGTGCTAGAGGATCAGCGTCTTCGCGATTTGATGGATATTAAAATTTTTGTGGATACAGACGATGACATTCGCATTATTCGTCGGATCAAGAGAGACATGTTAGAACGCGGGCGGAGTTTGGATAGTATTATTGATCAATACACCTCGGTAGTGAAACCTATGTATCACCAATTTATCGAGCCAACCAAACGTTATGCCGACATTGTCATCCCTGAGGGGGTTTCCAATGTCGTGGCTATTGACTTGATAAATACCAAGGTGGAGAGTATTTTGAGAGAGCGTGGTTAAGATGCCGAAGCAGAGAGTGTTGCCCAATATCATTTTAGGGATTATGGCTTCCAGTGATAGTATGGTAACAGGAAAACAAATAACAGAGTTCGTCCAGCGTGATTTGGGAGAATTTTGGCAAGTAGCCCATAGTCAAGTCTATCCAGAGTTGAAGCGGATGACCAGCGACCAATGGATTACCTGTCATCCAGTACCTGGTAACGATAAGGAAAAGCAGTATGCGATGACCGAAGAGGGAATGAAAATCTTAGATGAGTGGTTGTCTGTCCCAAATGAAGACACACCACAGCAGAAAGATATTTTCTCCTTGAAATTGTTCTTCATTCGCAACCGCAATGATAAACGGATTCCAGTTTTATTGGAAGGCCAGATTGAGCTGGTTGACAAGCATTTGCGCCATCTAGAAGATCGGAAAAATCACCTGTTTTCTGATAAGGAAGCGATTCGCGAGAATTTCGGAAGATACTTGATTCTAAATCGAGCAATTGCTCGAAATCGTGCCCAACTGAATTGGTTGCAGGATACTTTAGACGATATCTAAAAGACGGTTCAGATTTTCTGAATCGTTTTTTTCTTGTCTCTATCAGGATAGTATGGTAAAGTTGAAGTAGTAATGCTCTGTGAAAATCATCTTCGATGTCAATCCAACTCGATGAATAAGAGCTTGGGCAGGATTGACCGTCGGCCAGATTGAATTTTATTGAGCGAAAGTAGAAAGAGAAAAAAATGGACAGTAAACAAGTTGTGGCCATGCTGTTGTTAGTGTGGAACCTGGTGGTCTTTCTGACTTACGGTATGGACAAGGGCAAGGCCAGAAAGGGTGCCTATCGGATTTCTGAAAAGACTCTGCTCTGGATGTCTTACCTGGGCGGTGGTCTAGGTGCCTGGGCAGGTGGCAATCGTTTCCGTCACAAGACCCAAAAATGGTATTTTAAATTGGCTTGGACAGTTGGGGTCCTGATTGACCTGGCTATCCTCTTGTGGGTGATGAAGTAGGCGCAAGCCTTTTTCTTTTTTACTTGGAACTATAAATGTTCCTCATTCTGTGCTATAATAATTCTATGAAAAATCAAGAAAAAATCGCACAGTATCAACTCTTGCTGGCTCAATTGGAAGCTCTCCTCGACGGAGAAACCAATGCGCTAGCTAATTTGTCCAATGCCTCGGCTCTGCTCAATCAAGCTTTGCCTCAATCTGTCTTTACAGGTTTTTACTTGTATGATGGGCAGGAATTGATTTTGGGGCCATTTCAGGGTGGCGTATCCTGCGTTCACATTGCCCTTGGAAAGGGTGTCTGTGGGGAATCGGCAGAGAAACGTCAGACCATTATCGTAGACGATGTCCGGACCCACACTAACTACATCTCCTGCGATGCGGCAGCCATGTCCGAAATCGTGGTGCCTATGGTGAAAAACAGTCAGCTCTTGGGCGTTTTGGACTTGGATTCCAGACTTGTTGCGGATTATGATGCCATTGACCAAGAATACCTTGAGAAATTTGTCGCCCTCCTATTGGACAAGACAAATTGGAATTTTGCTATGTTTGGAGAAAAGCGCTAATGTATCAAGCCTTATATCGGAAATACCGGAGCCAGACCTTTGAGGAAATGGTTGGGCAGGAAGTTGTGGCGACCACGCTTAAGCAGGCCATCGAACAGGAAAAAATCAGCCATGCCTACCTTTTCTCAGGCCCTCGGGGAACAGGAAAAACCTCTGCTGCTAAAATTTTTGCCAAGGCCATGAACTGTCCCAACCAAGTCAATGGCGAGCCTTGCAATGACTGCTATATCTGTCGGGCTATTACCGAAGGAAGTCTGGAGGATGTGATTGAGATTGACGCGGCATCCAATAATGGTGTCGATGAAATTCGTGATATTCGGGACAAATCGACCTACGCACCTAGCCTTGCGACCTATAAGGTCTATATTATCGACGAGGTGCACATGCTGTCGACAGGGGCCTTTAATGCCCTCTTGAAAACCTTGGAAGAACCGACTGAAAATGTGGTCTTTATCCTTGCAACGACGGAGTTGCACAAAATTCCAGCGACCATTTTGTCTCGGGTTCAACGGTTTGAATTTAAGTCTATCAAGGTGACCGACATTCAGCGGCATCTGGCGGCAATTTTGACCAAGGAAGGTCTTGCCTTTGACAGCCAAGCTCTGACTGTCATTGCCCGTCGGGCAGAAGGTGGGATGCGGGATGCCCTGTCAATCCTCGATCAGGCTCTCAGTCTCAGTCCCAATCAAGAAATCACCCTGGCTATCGCTGAGGAAATCACAGGCTCTATCAGTTTGAAGGCGCTAGATGATTATGTGACCAGCCTTCGTCAAGCAAATAGCCTAGAGGCCCTCAGTCACTTACAGACCTTGTTCGACCAAGGCAAGAGCATGAGCCGGTTTGCGACGGACTTGCTCCATTATCTGCGGGACATGCTCGTGGTTCAGACCGGTGGCGAGGATACGCACTTAACCGTAGGTTTTACGGAAAATTTGGCCCTGCCTCAAGCGCGGATTTTTGCCATGATTGAGCAGGTGACTAAGGGCTTGAGCGACATTAAGACCAGTCCCCAGCCCAAGATTTACGCCGAGATGATGACCATTCGCTTGGCTGAGGATGGTTCATCTTTTTGGAAAATGGCAGAGCTACCAGACGATTTGGCCCAGCAATTGACCAAGCTCCAGCAGCAGGTGGCAGATTTGCAGCAACAATTGGCTAATTTATCTAGTCAACCTGTCCAAGTCAAGCCGGTTTCCCGCAAACCACAGGCACCTAAGAAATACAAATTAGACACCAGTAAGGTTCATGCTATTTTGCAAGAGGCCATGGAAAATCCAGCTCAGGCGCGTGAAAATTTGACCCGCCTACAAAATGCTTGGGGCGAGATTATCGAGAGCTTGTCCGGTGCAGACCGTGCCTTGCTAGTCGGTTCACAGCCGGTTGCGGCCAATGAAAATCACGCAATTTTAGCCTTTGAGTCCCCGCTTAATGCTGAACAAACCATGAAACGGGACAATCTCAATACCATGTTTGGCAATATTCTCAGCAAGGCTGCCGGATTTTCACCGCAAATCTTGGCCATCGCCCACGAAGATTGGTTGTCCATTCGGGCGGAATTTTCAGCCAAGGCCAAAGGAGCCAAGGTGCAAACTGTTGAGAAAGAAGAAAGCCCAGTGCCAGAGGAATTTGGATTCTTGGCAGACACAGTGGAAATTGTGGAGGATTAGAACTCCTCTGCTATATAAAAAAATCAATCAAGGCAGTCTTTCATTTTGTTGCCGTGATTGATTTTTGTTTCTTCTTACGATTTGGTTTTTATAAGTTTATCGTTTTCCATGATAAAGGGCTGAGCAGTTTCTTGGCTGTAGTCCACGGCATACTTGTCTAGCAAGTAAGAGTAGACAGCCTCCTTGTTCTTGAATTTCCAGGCTTGGTAGGGTTCTTGGAAGGAAAGTATTTCGACGAAAAGGGCGCCTTCTTCATCTTCAACCATGACACCCACGTGACCGATGAAGAGGTTATTGCCGTCCAAATCATCGTGCATAACGACGGATACCATTTTGGCCTTATCTGAAAATGAAATGGTGGATAGATGTTCTTACATTTTTTGGGCATGAACCGTGACATCTTTTGTTGCCTAGGTTGGAATAGCGCTATAAAAATTGGTTGACATCCTCTTCTGGAAGGTTGCTTCAAGCCGTTTTTTTGACCTCGGTTAGACTGGACTTATCCACCAGATTGGCTACTTGTGGCTCAGACGATAGAATGGTTTGGCATCCAGCCAAGATTAGAAAACTTGTAAGCATAAGTGCAAGAATTTTTTTACATTACTTTCCTCCCTGAAAACTTCTTCTAGCATAGTTCATTTGGCTATTTTTAGCAAGACAGATATTAAAAATTCAATGTCTGGCTGTGCAAATTGGAGATTTTTGACATGAAAGATGTTTGTGACACAAAAATCAGCCATTGGCTGAATTTTTTGCTATAATCTATTGTATGAAACTATCACATTTTCTATTTTTAGCATTGACTACGATTTTAGCGACTTATTTTATGAATGCCTCGATTTTGGCTGGGGATTTTTTGATTGCGGGCATCTATGCCTTTATCGTCATCCGCAACCTTCATTTTGCCTATAAGGTTACGCAATTCATACGCCTCTTTAATGGTCCGTCCAAGAAGAAAGGCTGATTTCTCCGCTAGAAATCATTTTGGCCTTGCCATTGTCCAGTTGAATGACCAGGTTTCCAGTATCGGTAACGGCGATGGCTGTGCCCTTGAAAGTCACATTATTTTCGACAAAGCTCACTTGTTGGCCAACGACAAGTGATTTTTCTTTATAGAGGGCAATCAATTCCCGCTCATCTGTGTGGAAGAAGGCCTGCCAGATGGCTGTGATGAGTTGATTGCGGGTAAAGGGTGGTTGGTCCTCAAAGAGATTTCCTGCTGTTTCTTTCAACTCTTTTGGAAAATCATCAATATGCACGTTGATGCCAACGCCGATGATGACGTCTGTAATGGTCTGACTTTCCATGGAAGAAATGGCTTCGGTCAGGATGCCAGCGACTTTTTTCTTGCCCAGATAAATATCATTAACCCACTTGATTTGCACGTCCAAGTTGCTCAATTCTTGGATAGCTTTCACAACCGCGGCTGCCACTAAGATGGTGTAGGGCTTGAATTCCAAGAAGGGAACATTGGGCGATAGTCTGAGAGACATATAGATGCCACCGGATTTTGAGGTGTAAAATGGGCGCCCGAACCGCCCCTTGGCCTTGTTTTGATGGGGAGCCAGATAGAGGGCAGGGCTGGGGTGACCGTTTTCGATACCTTGTTTGGCGTCCAATTGGGTAGAGTCGCTATCGGCCTTGATGTAGACAGGAATCTGCAAGGTCTTAGCAATCACATCCGGCAAGAGCAAATCGCCTTCCACCAGCTTGTAACCTCGATTGCGGGCAGCCTCGATGGTCAATCCATGCATTTCCAGCTGGCGAATAGCTTTCCAAACCGAAGTCCGAGAGACCCCCAATTCTTGAGCAATTTCTTCACCGCTGATATAATCCTGTCGCTCGATCAAAAGAAGATAAATTTTTTGATAGGTTTTCATGATTTCATTATAGCAAAATAAATGGCTAAAAGTGGTATAATAGTCTTACAAACAGGAGGTTTCCATGCAAACAGTAGATTATATTGTAAAATTAACCAATACACCTTCGCCAACGGGCTTTACGACGGACATTATGAACTATATCAAGAGCGAGGTCGAGTCCTTCGGCTATCAGGCGACCAAGACTGCTAAAGGCGGCATTCTGGTTTCGGTGCTGGGGGAAAGTGACCAACAACACCGCATTGTCACTGCTCATCTGGACACACTCGGAGCAATGGTTCGGGCCATTAAACCAGACGGTCGGATTAAAATGGATTTGGTGGGAGGATTTGGCTACCCTTCTATTGAAGGTGAAAACTGCATGATTCACTGTGCGAAAAACGGCAAGATCTTTACGGGGACCATTCTCATGCACCAGACTTCTGTCCATGTCTACCGCGATGCCAATACCGCTGAGCGCAATCAGACCAATATGGAAATCCGACTGGACGAAAAAGTAAGCTCTGCGGATGAGACGCGCGCTTTGGGTATTGAAGTCGGAGATTTCATTTCCTTCGATCCGCGTACGGTAGTTACAGAGACTGGCTTTATCAAGAGCCGCCATTTGGATGACAAGGTTTCGGCAGCCATTCTCATCAACCTGCTCAAGACCTACAAGGAAGAGGGTATCACCCTGCCTTATACCACCCATTTTTATTTTTCAAATAATGAAGAAATTGGCTACGGTGCCAATTCTAGCCTGCCAGATAAGGTTGTAGAATACCTAGCGGTTGATATGGGGGCGATGGGAGACGACCAGCAGACGGATGAATACACGGTTTCTATCTGTGTCAAAGATGGCTCCGGTCCTTATCATTATGAACTGCGTCAGCACCTCGTTTCCTTGGCTGAGAAGAAAAACATTCCTTACAAATTAGACATTTATCCTTACTATGGTTCAGATGCTTCTGCGGCTATGCGAGCAGGTGCAGATGTCAAACACGCCCTGCTGGGTGCAGGAATTGAGTCTAGCCATTCCTACGAGCGTACCCATTTGGACTCTGTGCAGGCGACTGAGCGTATGGTCGATGCCTATCTCAAATCGCACATGGTAGATTAACATGAGTGAAACACGTTTTTTACAGCTCTTTAATGACTTGGATAAAATCTTGCGCAAGGTCTGCAAGGTTCCAGATGGTGAATACGCCGACGTAGCATCCATGCTTGCCAAGGCCAAGGAACTCAGTCCTCACAATCCAGTCGAGGCCAACTGGGACAAGCTCTATGTAGCTCGTCAGCTCCGTAATCTCTTGGTCCATGAAAATCGCACCAATTTGCAGGAGGTGGCCCAGCCTTCGCAGGAGTTGATTGCGGTTTTGGAAAAGGTCATCGCCCAGTATCAAGAACCCATGACGATTGGTAACTTTTTGCGCCAGATTGAGAAAGTCAAGCCCGTTACCTTTGAAGGCTCTGACAAGCTGATTAAGGCCTTGGAAGTAGTGGACAGGGAGCATTTTTCAAAATTTCCTATCTTCGCTCAAAATACCTATCAAGGCTTGGTTTCGGACAAAGGATTGACCAACTGGCTTGCCAAGGCTAGCAAGGAGACGGGCTCTATCCGAGAAAAATTGGAGCGGGCCAGCCTAGCGGATGTCCTAACCTGCGAAGATGACAGCATTCGCGTGGTGCAAGTCTCTGCCAAAACCAGCCTTTATGAAGTGATGAGCCAATTTGAGAGCCGCAAGCGGACGACCATCTTGGTCAGTCGCCAAGGTCATGGCAATATTCAGTCTCCAGAAGATTTGATTGGTATTATCACGGCGCAGGATTTGGCGGCAATTTACCGGCTATTGGATGAATAGAAAGGATAAGTTATGTCAACAAACCGTCTAGCTTGGGATGAATATTTTGCGGCGCAGGCGCTTTTGATTGCCAATCGTGCTACCTGCAAGCGTGCCAAGGTCGGTGCGGTCTTGGTCAAGGACAATAAAGTAATTGCAACAGGCTATAATGGTTCGGTTTCTGGTACAGAGCATTGTTTGGATCAAGAATGCCTGATGATTGACGGTCACTGTGCCCGAACCCTCCACGCAGAAGTCAATGCGATTTTGCAAGGAGCAGAGCGAGGTATCCCCAAAGGATTTACTGCCTATGTGACACATTTCCCCTGCCTGAATTGCTCCAAACAGCTCCTGCAAGTGGGCTGCAAACGAGTGGTTTATATCAATGAGTACCGTATGGACGACTATGCCCACTATCTCTACAAGGAGAAGGGCTGTGAACTGGTTCATCTGCCATTAGAAGATGTCAAACAGGCCATTCAAGATGCAGAATTTATATAGAAATATAGAAGAGGAAGAGTTTGTAGACAAAAGTCTCCTTTCGGACTTTCCTGAGGTGATGTCGGACGGTAGTAAACTTTCTTGTTTCTGGGTTTACTCCTCAAACAGTCTCCCAGACTGTTTGAGCTACCTACGGAATTCAATACCTAGTCATTGAGACTAAGGTCTCAAACGCTCCGAGAAGTGAGAAAGTTTCACTTTCTTGATTTCCCACCTTAGACAGTCTCCCAGACTGTCTGAGCACAGCGGAAAGTCTCGGTTTAGACTCGCTCAGCTCGCAAAATAAATCAAATTTAATTTTTTCTTAGCAGAGCTAATCAGTTTATTTACTTAGAGTATAGTCTGTCTACGTTCTGAGAGTTGTAAGGATGCAACTCTTTTTTTACGATTTATTTGTTAAAAAGGTCACGTTTTGTTGAGAAATGTGCTATACTAGAGGGGTTATTAAGTCCCGAAAAGGCAGTCTGAACACTGGTTAATGATTTGTAGCAATGTAAATCATCTTCCTTGCTCGATTTCAAAGAAATCTCGCAAAGAACCAGTCGTTTACGACTGGTTCTTTGTAACTTTTTAACCCGCTAAGAAAATTTCTGTCGCAAGCTCCGTATTTTCTACGGAAGCCACTATCCTGCGGTCTTCCTAAGCGGCTTACTAACTTTTCCAAGAAAATAATATCGATTTTCTTGGATTCGTGTCGTAACCCGCTAAGAAAATTTCTGTCGCAAGCTCCATATTTTCTACGGAAGCCACTATCCTGCGGTCTTCCTAAGCGGCTTACTAACTTCTCCCAGAAAATAATATCGTTTTTCTCGGATTCGTGTCGTAACCCGCTAAGAAAATTTCGTTGAATATGCGACGAAGTCGCAAGGGGATAGTTTCCGCCGTGGTGAAAGTCATAGAATGTTTACATTCTATGACTAGGGCTTGGCAAGACTTAGGTTTGCCAAAAAGAAATAGAACTCCGCAGGAGATCGCTTTCGGCCTGCACCACTTCAGGAAACTATCGGAAAACAGAAATTTTTAGCAAACAAGATTTATTTAAAAGGGGGACATTTTTATGTCAGAACGTAAGTTGTTTACGTCTGAGTCAGTTTCGGAGGGGCATCCGGATAAGATTGCTGACCAGATTTCAGATGCTATTTTGGATGCTATTTTAGCCCAGGATCCAGATGCCCACGTGGCAGCAGAGACAGCTGTTTACACAGGTTCTGTCCATGTGTTTGGCGAAATTTCGACCACAGCCTATGTGGACATTAACCGTGTGGTGCGCGATACCATTGCTGAGATTGGCTATACCAAGGGCGAATACGGTTTTGCTGCAGAATCAGTCGGGGTGCACCCGTCGTTGGTGGAGCAATCACCGGATATTGCGCAAGGGGTTAATGAAGCCTTGGAGGCACGTCAAGATGCCAGTCAAGATCCACTGGATTTGATTGGGGCAGGTGACCAGGGGCTCATGTTTGGTTTTGCAGTAGATGAAACGCCTGAACTCATGCCATTGCCCATATCACTAAGTCACAAATTGGTGCGTCGTTTAGCTGAGTTGAGAAAATCTGGTGAAATTACTTATCTGCGTCCAGATGCTAAGTCACAGGTAACGGTTGAATACGATGAAGACAATCAACCTGTTCGTGTGGATACAGTCGTTATTTCGACCCAGCATGATCCAGAAATCAGTCAAGAACAAATTCGTCAAGATGTGATTGAGCAGGTCGTTAAAACGGTTATTCCGGCAAATTATCTGGATGATCAAACTAAGTTCTTTATCAATCCTACAGGGCGCTTTGTGATTGGTGGTCCGCAAGGTGACTCTGGTTTGACTGGTCGTAAAATCATTGTGGATACCTATGGCGGTTATGCTCGTCATGGTGGAGGTGCCTTTTCTGGTAAAGATGCGACCAAGGTTGACCGTTCAGCATCCTATGCAGCCCGTTATATTGCCAAAAATATTGTCGCGGCAGGATTTGCCAAGAAGGCAGAAGTCCAGCTAGCCTATGCTATCGGTGTGGCCCAGCCTGTTTCTGTCCGTATTGATACCTTTGGCACCAGCACTGTTTCTGAAAGCAAATTAGAGGCGGCTGTGCGTCAGATTTTCGACCTGCGCCCAGCGGGAATTATCCAAATGTTAGACCTCAAGCGTCCGATTTATAAGCAGACGGCGGCTTATGGACACATGGGACGGACAGATATTGACCTTCCGTGGGAACGACTGGATAAGGTGGATGCTTTGAAAGAGGCTTTGGCCTAGTTGATAGGGAGGTCTTGTGATGAAAAAAGCCCTGATTGTATTTGCTCATCCTCGCAAAGAAAGTTTTACCCATGCCTTGGTGGCGCGGGTTGAGCAGGCTTTACGAAAAAATGGGATAGAAGTGACTGTGCGTGATTTGTATGCGCTGGGTTTTGATCCTGTATTGCGTGGAGAGGATGCCATCCATATTGAAAATGGTCAGTTTGTTCGCGATGCAGCTGCCTATCCAGCTGATGTTCAAGTTGAGATGGACTTGATTGCGGAGAGTGATTTGCTGGTTTACATTTTTCCGTCTTGGTGGAATGGGATGCCGGCTATCATGAAAGGCTACGTTGACCGTGTTTTTCAGCATGGATTTGCCTACAGCTTTGAATCCGATGAACCGCGCCAGCTATTTTCCACGAAAAAAGCCATGTTCTTTACTCCAACAGGGCAACCGCAGAATACAGATGGCAGCTTGACACCGATTGACCAAGCCATGAAGTTTTTGACCTCTGATTGGCTCTTCAATAGCAATGACGCCCAAGTTCTTGGCCATGTTTTTTATGGCCGTGTGCCTTATTTGACACGGGATGAATTGGAAGTCTACTTGCAAGATGCAGAAGAGCGTATCCAGAGAATATTCGATTAAAGCAAAGGGGGCCTGCAAGGGCTACCCTTTTCATTTCAAATAACTAGCATTTTCACTAAGCTTGTGGTAAAATAAAACGTATGCCTTTTTGGGCAAAGTTAGAAATGAGAAATTCTAGTATGAGAAAAATTGTAATTCAAGGTGGGAAACCTTTAAAAGGGACTGTTACAGTCAGTGGTGCTAAGAACTCTGTTGTAGCATTGATTCCAGCCATTATTTTATCGGATGGGATTGTAACTCTGGATGGTGTGCCAGCTATTTCCGATGTAGATAGTTTGATTGATATTATGGAGACTATGGGGGCAACGGTCAAACGTGACGGCGAAACTCTTGAGATTGACCCGCGTGGTGTGCAAGATATGCCCATGCCTTTCGGGAAAATCAATAGTCTGCGGGCCTCTTATTATTTCTACGGTTCGCTGTTAGGTCGTTTTGGACGGGCAGTGGTTGGTCTACCAGGTGGTTGTGACCTGGGGCCCCGTCCCATCGATTTGCATCTGAAAGCATTTGCTGCTATGGGCGCTGAAACGACCTACGAGGGCGAGTATATGCGTTTGGCGACGGATGGTTCTCGTATCCGTGGGGCTCATATCTTTATGGATGTTGTCAGTGTTGGCGCGACTATCAATACCATTTTGGCGGCTGTCAAGGCTGAAGGGCGGACAGTTATCGAAAATGCGGCGCGTGAGCCAGAAATCATTGACGTAGCAACTCTTTTGAACAACATGGGAGCCCATATTCGCGGCGCTGGTACAGACATCATTACCATCGAAGGTGTTGACCGTTTGAATGGTACCCGTCACCAAGTCATTCCTGACCGGATTGAAGCAGGTTCCTATATCGCACTTGCAGCAGCAGTTGGGGAAGGTATCCGCATTGACAATGTGCTCTACGAACACTTGGAAAGTTTCATTGCCAAATTGGAGGAAATGGGCGTTCGGATGACTGTTTCTGAGGATAGCATCTTTGTTGAAAAACAGGAGCAGCTTAAGGCAGTCAGCATAAAAACAGCGCCTTACCCAGGCTTTGCGACGGATTTGCAGCAACCCATTACCCCACTCTTGCTCAAGGCAGAGGGGACTGGGACAATTACCGATACAATCTATGAAAAACGTGTCGGACATGTTCAGGAATTGTCAAATATGGGTGCCAAAATCATGACCCGCAGCAATCACATTGCCTTTGAAGGTCCAAACAATTTGGTTGGAGCGCCTGTTAAAGCAACGGATTTACGTGCAGGTGCGGCCATGGTCATCGCTGGTTTGATGGCACAAGGGCGGACAGAAATCACCAATATTGAATTTATCCTTCGGGGCTATTCCAATATTATCGAAAAACTAACAGAACTGGGTGCGGACATCCAGCTAGTAGAAGAATAAAAGAAGGAGGCTGGAAGTCATTCCAGCCTCTCAAGATAGATGATGACTATATGGATGGGCTTGGCAGCGACTGCCAGATTTGAAACAGAACGCCTCATCTTACGGCCTTTTCGCTACGAAGATGGGGATGATTTTTACCAGATGGTTTCTAAGCCAGAAAAGATGCCTTTCATTTTTCCGGCTTTGCCCGACAAGAACTTGGCAGTAGCGACCATGGTGGAGAAATTTATGCGCCAACCCTTGGGAAACTGGGCTTTGGTGGACAAGGTTTCCCAGCAGCTAATCGGTGCGCTCTGTTTTGAAAAAATGGACGAGAGCAAGCTGACTGCGGAGCTCAGCTATTTCCTTAAAAAAGAAAAATGGAGGCAGGGTCTGATGACGGAGGCCGTGCGCAACCTGGTCTTTTTGGCCTTTTATGAATTGGGCTTGCGTGAGCTGACCATCATCACCCATCTGGAAAATGCTGCTAGTCAGGCTGTGGCCAGAAATGCTGGCTTTGTGCAGGTTGACCACTATCGCGGGAGTGACCGTTATAGTCACAAGACGCGGGACTACCTGAAATTTAGCTTGAAAAAAGCAGACTTTAGATTAGAAATCAATGAGGAGAACCAATGATTACCATTAAATCACAGCGTGAAATTGATGCCATGAATCGTGCAGGAGACGTCTTGGCTGGAGTGCATATCGGATTGCGTGAGCTGATTAAGCCGGGCGTAGACATGTGGGAAGTAGAAGAATATGTCCGAAAGACTTGTAAGGAAAAGAATGTTTTGCCCCTTCAAATCGGTGTAGATGGCGAAATCATGGACTATCCTTATGCCACTTGTTGTGGTCTTAATGACGAGGTGGCTCATGCCTTTCCGCGTCATTACAAACTCAAAGAAGGCGATTTGCTCAAGGTGGACATGGTTCTGAGTGAGCCATTGGACAAAGCAGTTGTCGATGTGTCAAAACTCAATTTTAACGATGTAGCAGCCATGAAGAAAATCACCCAAAGCTATCGCGGTGGTGTGGCGGATTCCTGCTGGGCTTACGCAGTTGGTCAGGTGTCCGAAGAAGTGACCAAGCTGATGGAAGTGACTAAAGAATGTCTCTATCGTGGAATGGAGCAGGCTGTTGTTGGCAATCGGATTGGTGATATTGGCGCAGCGATTCAAGAATATGCCGAAGGTCTCGGCTACGGTGTAGTCCGTGACTTGGTTGGTCACGGGGTTGGTCCAACCTTCCACGAAGAACCAATGGTGCCTCACTACGGAATTAAAGGCCGTGGTCTCCGTTTACGCGAAGGTATGGTCTTGACCATCGAGCCTATGATCAATACAGGTACTTGGGAAATTGACACCGATATGAAAACAGGTTGGGCTCATAAAACTTTGGATGGCGGTTTATCTTGCCAATACGAGCACCAATTTGTCATCACCAAAGATGGTCCTGTTATCTTGACCAGTCAAGGCGAAGAGGGAACTTATTAAACAGACTCATGCTATAAAAAAGGAGGATAGAAGATGAAGGAGGAAACACTTTTTGAGAAGGTCAAGTCCTTTTTCGGGTCCTTCTTTTCTTTTTATCGATCAGCAGAGGTGGATTTGACCAGCGTGGCAGTGGCCTATTATTTGCTGATTTCAGGCTTTCCCATTTTGCTGACTCTGGCTAATCTGCTGCCCTACTTTCCCTTTGATGTGGAAGAAATCCTGGCCATTCTCAAAGAATTTATTCCAAGTCAGTTTTCTGGGACAGTTTTGCCAACGGTGCGGTTGCTCCTGACCCAACGTTCCTCCTCTTGGTTGGGAATTTCAATTATGACAACGCTGTGGACGGTCTCTAAGAGCATGATGATTTTGCAAAAGGCGGTCAACAAGGCCTACGGTGTCACAGACCACCGCAATGTGATTCTTGCACGGATTGTAGGTGTCTTGATGGGGCTTGGTCTCCAAACCATTCTCATTTTGTCCATTACGCTCTTGACCTTTGGCCAAGCCATTGTCCAATTTATCCGGTCCAATCTGGGTATTGACAATGATTGGTTGCTGGGGATTTTTAGCCAGGTCCAGTGGATTGCTTATCTAGCCCTGGCGGTTAGTTTGATTATGTTTTACTATGTTTTACCCAATGTAAAAATTCCCAAGCTACGCTATGTTTTGCCAGGACCTGCTTTTGTTCTGGGAGTCTTTATTGGTCTGGGGAATATGTTGGCGACCTATGTTCAGCGTTCGGCAGATAAGATGGTCGATGTCCGACTGGTGACTAGTTTGGTTTTTCTGGTTGTCATGATTTGGTTCATTCTCTTGAGCCATCTTCTCATAGTGGGAGCAGTTCTCAATGCCACTGTCCAGAGCAGACAGGAGGGCGAATTTGAACAGCGGTCGGGAGATATGAAAGAAACCTGGAAGGCCCTGAAAAGATTTTTTACAAGAAAGCAGAGTACATGACCAGCGAGAGTTGGTCTTTTTTGGTGCGTTTTTCTTGATTTTATAAATAATTAGTGATATTGTTATAAAAAAGTTGGATACAGGGGGTTGATATGAAATTTAGCCGAATTTTATTTTTATCCTTGTTCAGTTTGAGTCTTGTAGCCTGTGGGCTTAGTCAAGGTCAGAATTCTGCTCAATCATCAGATTCTGAAGCTGCTGTTACTGGGACTTCAAGCAGTGGAGCAGCTGAAACTTCTAGTCAATTGCCTTCAAAGCAAGCATTAGAGGCTGACCCCACACCCTTGGATATTGCGAGTGTAGTCAATCCTGCAAATTTGGGTCAGAATCTGTCAGACGGAGGCTATGTTTTTGTTTTTCGCTATACAGGGGCTGGCGGAGAGCGGACAGCAGTTCCGGAGAATCTACAAGGTCAGGTTATCGATGATGGCCAGCGGATTTCTGATTCTAGCGTAGAAAAGATGGGACTCTATGGGCAAAAATACCGGGATTTAGGGGTAGAAGCTGACCATATCCTTACTTCTGAATATTACTTCGTCTGGCAGCATGCCCAGGCTGCATTTGGGGATAATTTGGAAATCAATCGAGATTTGACAGGGTCCTTGAATTTTTCTGACGATCAGGAATTGGAGCAATCCTTACAAAACTTGCGGAATCGGACCATTCAAGTCCCTGAAACTGGAAAATCAACGATTTTATTTACCCACCAGGGCAAGTTTGACAAGGCCTATGGCTACTATATTCCAGCAGGGACGACCCTGGTATTCAAGCCGGATGGTAGCAACCAACCCAAGCTCATTGCTGTTTTGACTTTTGAAGAGTTTTTGAATGTATAAATTAGATACTTAAAGCAAATAGGTTTGGACCCGCCAAACCTATTTTGTATTTTTAAAAATAAATAATTTACTAAGGACATAGTTGAGGACGATGACCAAGACCTGCGAAAGAGCAGTTGCGATAGCATTGACTTTTTGAATGTCCTGTTGAACAAATTGGCCGATGATGTGAGGGAATTTTTCGACCAGGAAATAGGCTAGAGCCATATCGAGGACCAGGGTAGAAATACGGGCACCGATAAATTTGACCAGCCGTCCCTGCCAACCATTTTTTTCCTGCTTGAAGACATAGCGGTCATTGGTCCAAAAGGCAAAGAGAATGGCAACTGTGTTGGCAATCAGAGTGACCATTAAAATGTTGGGCCAGATGTAAAAGAGGCTGGTTCGCGTGATGATATAGACCAGGGTTGCGGCGACGCCCGCGATTAGATAGAGGATGACTTCATTTTCTAAGAATGTTTTTATTAGTTTTTTCATAAGAACTAGTCTATCATTTTTTTGAAAATTATGCTATACTGGAAAACGTTGTAAATACAACCCTTGGGACTTGCTCACTTTACCCAAGCATATTTCAGGCGGTCAACCCGCTAAAGGAGAATTTTTTATGAAGACATCTACCTTTTCTGTCAGAGATCTGGCAGAGATTGCTATCGTTGCGGCCATTTATGTGGCTTTGACCCTCACACCACCCTTGAATGCTATATCCTTCGGTGCCGTTCAATTTCGGATTTCAGAAATGCTGAATTTTCTAGCCTTTTATAATCCTAAATACATCATCGGAGTGACCATCGGTTGCATGATTGCCAATCTGATTGGCTTTGGGGTCATTGATCTATTTGTTGGTGGTTTTTCAACTCTTATCTTCGTGACACTTGGTGTGAAATTATTTTCAAAATACAAGGACCACTATCTTTTCAATGGTTTGATCAATAAGGCTTTTCTCTATTTTTCCTTATTTTTCTCATTTACCATGTTTACCATTGCTTTAGAGCTAAAGTTCTTGTACGATTTGCCATTTTTCCTTACCTGGTTGACAACAGCGGCTGGGGAATTGCTTTCGCTCTTGGTCGGGGCAGTCATTATGGATAAATTGGCTAAGCGATTGAATTTGTAACAGAACGAGTTAATGTGAGCAGGGTCTGGACTGAAGTCCAGGCTCTTTTTGCATGTAAGATAAAATGAGCTCATTCAGTTAATCAAAGACAATAGGATTTTCTGGACTATAGCAACAAAAATTGCTCCGCAGACCGGATCTTTGGCTCTCTTTTTGAGCTGGTCAGGTCTTTTTTCATGGTATAATAGAGCTTATGGAAGAAAAATACATGAAGATTGCCCAAGAATTGGGTGTAAGTTTGAAACAGATTGATACGGTATTGACCCTGACAGCTGAGGGCAATACCATCCCCTTCATCGCTCGTTACCGCAAGGAAGCAACGGGTAATTTGGACGAGGTTCTTATCAAGGCCATTATTGACCGAGATAAGGCTTTGACGGCTTTGGTTGACCGCAAGGCGACGGTTCTGACCAAGATTGAAGAGCAGGGCAAGCTGACTGACCAGCTCCGTCAGGCCATTGAAGAGGCTGAAAAGTTGGCGGACGTCGAAGAGTTGTACCTGCCATATAAGGAAAAACGTCGGACCAAGGCGACGGTGGCGCGTGAGGCTGGTCTCTTTCCACTGGCACGCTTGATTTTGCAGTATGGTGCAGACTTAGAAACTCAGGCGGCAAGCTTTGTCACTGAAGGCTTCGATACGCCGACTGCTTGCTTGGTCGGTGCAGTGGACATTCTCGTGGAAGCTCTGGCTGAGGACACCAAACTCCGTGCTTGGGTCTACCATGAAATCCTGACCAATTCCAGACTTATATCAGAAGTCAAGGATCAGGACAGCGATGAGAAGGCTGTCTTTGAAATCTACTATGAATTTGCCGAGAAAATCGCGAAGATGCAAGGCTATCAGACTCTTGCCATCAACCGCGGTGAAAAATTAGGCATTCTCAAGGTCGGTTTCCAGCACAATCTGGACAAGATGATCCGCTTTTTTGAATTGCGCTTTCCGCAGCAAAATGCCTATATTCAAGAAGTTATCAGTCAGACCCTGAAAAAGAAGATTATCCCAGCTATGGAGCGCCGTATTCGTACGGAATTGACTGAGCAGGCGGAAGAAGGGGCCATCCAACTTTTCTCGAAAAACCTCCGCAACCTGCTTTTGGTTTCACCCCTGAAGGGCAAGGTAGTCCTCGGCTTTGACCCTGCCTTTCGTACAGGGGCAAAACTAGCGGTCGTTGACCAGACAGGAAAACTCCTGACGACGCAGGTTATTCACCCCGTCAAGCCGGCCTCACAGGCTCAGATTGCCCAAGCCAAGCAGGATTTGGCAAATCTGATTGGTCAATACCAAGTCGAAATCATTGCCATCGGAAACGGTACGGCCAGCCGCGAATCAGAAAGCTTCGTTGCTGATTTGCTCAAGGGCTTCCCACAGGTCTCCTACGTCATCGTCAATGAAAGCGGAGCCTCAGTCTACTCTGCCTCTGAACTGGCCCGTCAGGAATTTCCAGACCTAACTGTCGAAAAACGCTCTGCTATTTCCATCGCCCGCAGGCTCCAAGACCCGCTGGCTGAGCTGGTCAAGATTGACCCGAAGTCCATCGGTGTCGGCCAGTACCAGCACGATGTTAATCAGAAACTTCTGTCCGAGAGTCTGGATTTTGTCGTCGATACGGTGGTCAACCAAGTCGGTGTCAATGTCAATACGGCTAGTCCCGCCCTCCTTGCCCATGTGGCTGGTCTCAACAAGACCATTTCGGAGAATATCGTCAAGTATCGCGAGGAGCATGGCGCTCTGACCACCCGTCAAGAGCTCAAAAAGGTGCCGCGTTTGGGCGATAAGGCTTTCGAGCAGGCGGCTGGCTTCTTGCGTATTCCTAACGGCACTAATCTTTTGGATAATACTGGCGTGCATCCTGAGTCTTACAAGGCTGTCGAGAACTTGCTTGCTCATCTAGCTATCGACCACTTAGACTCTGCTGCGCAGGAAAAATTAGCGACGGTGGCAGTTGCGGACATGGCTGAAACCTTGGGCATCGGTCAGGAAACTCTGAAAGATATTATCGCAGACTTGCTCAAACCGGGTCGGGATTTACGGGATGATTTCGAGGCCCCTGTTTTGCGTCAGGATGTCTTGGATGTCAAAGACTTGAAAGTCGGTCAAGAATTGCAGGGAACGGTCCGTAACATTGTGGACTTCGGTGCCTTTGTCGATATTGGTGTCCATGAAGATGGGCTTATTCACATTTCCCGCATGGTCAAACGTAAGCGTAACGGCAAAGGTCGTCTTATGGCGCAACCTCACCCGAGTGAAATCCTTGCGGTTGGTGAAATTGTCACTGTCTGGGTGACAGAAGTAGATATAAAACGCAACCGCATCGGTCTGAGCCTCTTGAAACCTCATGGACTTGACTAAATACGTAGAGCTGGTGTCCAGAGAGGACTTCGGCAAGGAATTTCATCATGTAGCCATCTGGAATCGCCGTCTGCGCTCGACAGGCGGACGCTTTTTCCCGCAGGATGGGCACTTGGACTTCAATCCCAAGCATCTGGAAAAGTTTGGTTTAGAGGTCTTTCGGCAGATTGTCCGCCACGAGCTCTGCCATTACCATCTCTATTTTGAGAAAAAGGGCTATCGCCACGGGGATAGGGATTTTCAAGAACTCTTACAGGCTGTCGATGGACTTCGTTATGCACCTAAATTAGCACAAGCACAGAAACCAAATCCCCGCTACAGTTGCACGGCCTGTGGTCAAGTCTACATGAGAAAGCGCAGGATTGACCTCAAGAAATACAGGTGCGGCAAGTGCAGGGGGATGCTAAAACAGCTAAAAAACGAATCATGATAGTTTCGTCATCACGATTCGTTTTTCTTTTTATAGGGGTAAAATCAATTCTTCCTCTTCCTCTGTAGGTTCGCCCCCAACGGCCTTGATTTCAATCATGAGATTGTGGGGCAGGCAGACGGAGAGTTGACCGGGTTTGCTAATCCAGCCTGTCATGACGGCAATCTGGTCCGGGCTATTGTCTTCCTTGACCCGGATACTCTGACCGTCGACTTCGATGATATTGTATTGGCCAGGATTGGGATAATAGGTGATTTCCTGATGTTTGGTATCGGCAGCTAGTTCAAATTCATCCACGACCTCTCCGTTGATGCGGACATAAGCAATGATTTTTGCTTCTTGTCCCTGCTCTGATAGCTCTGCATAGGTGAGGATAGCAGGTGTGAAGGACAGAACCAGGGCCAGTCCGATGAGCAGGTAGTCGAATAGTTTTAGCTGCTTGAGAATAGTCTTGAACGTCATAGCTCTATTGTATAGAAAAAATCCAGCTTTGTAAATTGCTGGATTGATTTTATTCTGAGGACAGCTTTATAACTGAGTAGCTGACTTGATGATGCCTAATCCAACTCATTTTTCATATCCAGGTGTTGGGCCAGGATACTCCAGCTTGGGTTTTCTTGCCAGTTGGCTTCAGCGGTAATTTGGCTAGCCAGGCGCCTAGCTTCTTCTAGGATAGGATAGTCATCAATGATATTGGCAACCTGAAATTCTGGCAGACCGGATTGGCGGGTACCAAAGATCTCACCAGAGCCCCGCATTTTCAGGTCTGCTTCGGATAGGACAAATCCGTCCGTAGTTTCTGTCATCAGTTTCATCCGTTCCTTGCCGGACTCGGTTTTGGGATTGGCGACCAGGATGGCGTAGGATTGCTTGTCTCCCCGACCCACCCGGCCCCTCAGCTGGTGGAGCTGGCTGAGA
Organism: Streptococcus sp. A34; assembly: GCF_043674115.1. NCBI lineage: Bacteria > Bacillati > Bacillota > Bacilli > Lactobacillales > Streptococcaceae > Streptococcus > Streptococcus sp. A34. Next base: position 33,107 of record NZ_JBIMJM010000005.1, read on the forward strand.
CCAAAACGATCCGCATCCATGATAACCATAATGCTGGCATTGGGAACATTGACACCAACCTCGATCACCGTTGTTGAGACCAGGATATCTGTTTTTCTTTCCTTGAAAGCCTGCATGATACTATCCTTTTCCTCGGAGGACATCTTACCATGCAGGAGGTCAATTGTGGCCTTCGAGCCGAAATAGTCTCTCAATTCCTCCGTTAAGGCAACCGCATTTTTCAAGTCCAGGGCTTCGGATTCCTCAATCAAGGGAGAAACGAAGTAGACCTGGCTTTCTTTTTTTAGCTCCTTTGTCATCCAATCCAGTACTACTGGTAGCTGCTGGTGTTTGACCCAGCGCGTGATAATGGGTTTTCGTCCGGCTGGAAGTTGGTTGATGATGGAGACGTCCATATCGCCAAAGGCTGTGATGGCTAATGTCCTTGGAATCGGTGTAGCCGTCATCATGAGAACATCTGGATTGCTCCCTTTTTGACGGAGAAGTTTTCGTTGCTTGACCCCAAACCGGTGTTGTTCGTCTGTGATGACCAAGCCTAATTTATGATAAGTGACTGCATCCTGAATCAAAGCATGGGTCCCGACGATCAAGTCGACCTGATTTTCCTCGATAGCCTTGAGCGCGGCCCGTCTAGGGGCAGCCTTCATTTTACCGGTTAACAGGGCTATGGATAAGTTGGGAAAGAGCCCCTGTAGGCTTTGATAATGTTGCTCGGCTAGAATTTCCGTTGGAACCATGAGGGCAGATTGAAAGCCAGCTGTGTGAGTGGCGTAGATGGCCAAGCCTGCCACAACCGTTTTTCCGGAACCGACATCACCTTGCAGTAGCCGATTCATATGGCGACTGGATTTCATATCTTCTAAGATATCCTCCAGGACCTGATTCTGAGCCTGGGTCAGAGAGAAGGGGAGGGCCTGGATGGCTTGCTGGACAGCTGGTTGGTTAAATGGAATGGCTAGTCCCTTAGATTGGTCACGGTTTTGCGCCTTGAGTTGCTGGAGCTGTAGCTGAAAATAGAAGAGTTCTTCAAATTTAATACGGCGCAGGGCTTGTCTATACTGGTCTAAGTCTTCTGGGAAATGCATGGCCCGTACAGCGTCGACCCGTCCCATGAGCTTGTAGCGTTCCAGTATAGGGCTGGGGAGATTCTCAGTCAGGAGGTCTAAATAGCCTAGGTCCACGGCGGACTTGACCAGTTTGACCAGCTGGGTCTGACTAATTCCTTGGGCGACATGATAGACAGGCTGCAAATCATCTGCTTGCTGGGACAAGATTTTCATTCCCGTCAGGCTAGCCTTGGCTTTATCCCATTTACCCCAAATGACTATATCTTGTCCTACTTCCACCTTGTCGGCCAGATAGGGTTGATTGAAAAAAGAAACGGCTACCACCACCTGGTCCTGCTTAATAGAAAAACGAAGGCGGTTGCGTTTGAAGCCATAATATTGCACATTGGCTGGAGTGACGACCTGCCCCATAATCACAGCCTTTTCGCCGTCCATAAGCTCTAAGATGGATTTTGTCTCGTAATCTTCGTAGCGGAAGGGATAGTAGCACAGGACATCTTCCACGCTATAGAGGTCTAGTTTTGTAAATTTCTCTGCTGACTTGGGTCCGATTCCAGGCAAGACAGACAGTGGATCCTTCAATTGTTTCATGCTTGTATTATAGCAAAAGTTTGACCAATTTCCCAAAACAAAAACACCCAGTGTCGAACTAGGTGTTTGCCATGGCTTGTTTAAGCCGTTTTCTGTAAATCAGGCTACTAGGTATGAGGACGAGAATGCTGCCAATCCAGGCTGCAGGATTAGCGGCCGCAACGCCATTGAAGCCAAAATAGTGGAGGCCAACAATGGCCACGAGAGCCCGCATGATCAATTCTCCGAAACCAGCCAGCATAGGTACGGCACCATTTCCCAGCCCCTGGATGAAGCTCCTAAGGATAAAGAGGCTGGCCACAATCCAATAACAGGAGGCATTGATAATGTAGTAGGCCAGTGCTAAGTCAAGAACGGTCTCGCTGGCGTCTGCGATGAAGAGACCTGAGAAGAACCGATTTCCCCAGATAAGAACAAGAGCGAACAAGATAGACCAGGCCAAACTGATATAGAGGGTCTTTTTGACCCCTTCCAAAATGCGGTCATATAGTTTAGCACCATAGTTTTGGGCCGTAAAGGTTGAGATAGCCAGTCCCAGATTGACCATGGGCAACATGGCCAATTGGTCCGTCCGTAGGGCAATGGATTGGGCAGCGATGGCATCGGTTCCCAACTGGTTCATCATGACCTGGAAGGTCAAGGAGCCAATGGCAATAACGCTGGCCTGTAATCCCATTGGAAAGCCAATATTGGCATGTTTGATTAACTCCTCTTTTTCAAGCTTCAAATCGCCTGGTTTTAAGTGGTAATGGGGAATTTTTCTCTTGATGTAAATGATGAGGAATATAACGGAGAAGGCTTGGGCCAAGACTGTTGCAAAGCCAGCTCCGAAGACGCCCCATTTCATGGTTAAAATAAAGAAAAAGTCAAGGCCGATATTGATGATGCAGGCGATGATGAGGGCGATAAGCGGAGTTCGCGAATCTCCCAGACTACGGATGGCACTGGACAAATAGTTATAAAAGATGGTAAAGGTCATTCCGCCATAGATAGCTAGAAGGAAGTCGTGGGCGTGCTCGATGATATCAGCAGGCGTCTGCATGAGTTCCAGGGTTGGGCGGAGAAAGAGAAGGGAGACCGTCGTCAGTACCAAACTAACGATGGCAGCATAGAAAAGTCCGTGAACAAAGCTTTTCTTGAGGCCAATCAAGTCCCCTGCACCAAAGCGTTGGGCACTAATAATGGTAAGGCCATTAGTTAAGCCTTGGGCAAAGCCTAGAATCAAAAATGTCAGTCCAACAGTGGCTCCTACACTTGCAAAGGCCGTGGTCCCAAGGGTATGGCCAACAATCATGCTGTCAGCAAAATTGTAGGTTAACTGGAAAAAGGAGCCAATCAAGAGAGGGATAGCAAATTGTAAAATAACAGTTAAGGGTTTCCCCTTGGTCAAATCGTTCATATAATCTCCTTAAAATATGAATGATAAATCAGTCAAAACTTGTCACCTTATCCTGTGAACTCTTCAAAATGATCGACCGTGTTGTGGTCCGTTACAGCCATAACGACCTCGTCTTCATTGAAAACATAGTCAGGCGATAACTGGATATTGAGTTCCTTGGTGGTTTTGAGGCGGTAGCCGATAATGTTCATCTTGTAGTTCTGACGCAGCTGCAACTCTGCCAAAGTCTTGCCCAGCCATTTTTTAGGCGGGTAAAACTCAACAATGGACACGTTACCATCCAGCTGGACTAGGTCCGTCGTATTGCGGTGGAGGAGGTGCTTGGCCAGGGAAACGCCTGTTTCTCTTTCTGGTGAAATAATCTTATCAGCACCAATTTTTAAGAGGACCTCTTTAGCGGTCTTGCTCTTCACCTTTGCGATGACCTTTGGAACACCCAGTGCCTTACAGTGGAGGACGGCTAGGACGCTAGACTCCAAATTGTCACCTGTTGCGACGACGACGGTATCACAGCTGTCAATACCTGCGGCCCGCAAGAGGGATTTATCAGTGATATCTCCGACAATACCGCGGGACAGGATGGGCTCCAATTGGTTGATTTGATTTTCATGATTATCGACGGCGATAATGTTGCAGTTGTAGGGATGTAGGGTCTTAGCGATAGTGGTACCAAAAACGCCTAGACCTAAAATACCGATAGTAAATGATGACATGGTTTCTCCTTTAAACAATCATGGTTGATTTTGCATATTGTAATTTATCCTTCTTGTCAGGTTTGTGACTAGATAGACTGACTAGAATGGAGATAGGGCCGATTCTGCCAAAGAACATCAGGAACATGATGATAACTTTTCCAGCCAAACTGAGGAAGGGGGTTAAATTGGCTGTCACACCGACCGTTGCCAGGGCTGACATGACCTCAAACATGAGGAAAATCAAAGGTTGCTTAGCATCTGTCACACTGAGTCCAGCCAAGCCTAAGATAAAGACAGACGTAAAGACGATGAAGGTTGCAAATGCCTTGCGGATGGTCAGATGGTCAATGGTATGGTGGTTGAAATTAGTATGGGGAAGCCCCAGAATTTCGCTGCGTGCATAGAGTAAAAGCGTTAGGAAGGCTGTGATTTTAATACCTCCTGCCGTACCACCAGGGGCTCCTCCCAGCATCATTTGGAAGATATAGAGGAGGAGGGTGATAGGTTCGGCCTTGGTATAATCAATACTGGCAAAGCCTGCTGTCCGCATGGTCACCGTTTGGAAAAAACTGGTCAATAGTTTGTTGCCCAGCGACATGGAGCCAATAGTGGCAGGATTATTGTATTCTGTGATAAAGGTTAAGACTGTCCCCGCTGCAAGAATGAGTACAGTCAGAGCCAGCACTACCTTGGTATGGAAATGGAGTTTTCTGTGGTGGAATTTCTTGCCTATTTGAGAACGTAAGTCAAACCAGACGGAAAATCCCAATCCTCCCATGATAATCAGAGCAGCCAAGGTTAGATTGATGAGGGGATTTTCAGCGTACTGGACGATGCTGCTGGCCCCTAAATTATCAAAACCAGCATTACAGAAGGCAGAGACAGCCACAAAGACAGAAGAAAATAGACCGTCCTTCCAGCCGTATTCTGGAACAAATTGAAAGGCCAGGAAGAAGGCGCCCAGGGCCTCACTGGCAAAGGTAAAGGCAAAGACAGATTTGATAAAGCTGGAAAAATGCTTGGTGTCCGTTCGCGACAGGGCCTCCTGTAAGGTAGAAGCATTGACAAAACTCAATTTCCGTCCTCCTCGAAGGGAGAAGAGACCGATAAAACTAATTAAGCTCAATCCGCCGATTTGAATCAGGACCATACAAATCAATTGTCCAAACATGTTGTAGGTTTCAGCCACAGGCTTGGTAAATAACCCCGTCACGCAGACCATGGATACCGTAGTAAACAAATGGTCCAGGTAGCTAGCAGTAGAGCTAGCCTTTTGAGCAATTGGTAAACTGAGCAAAAATGAGCCAACCAGAATTACAGCTAGGAAACTGGCGATAATCCGTTGACTAGGTGAAAATTTCATTTTCAAAGCCCCATTCTATTCTATAAAATATGAAGCCATTTTAGCATAATTTTTCCAAAAAGTAAGGAAAGAAGTGGCGAGAAAGCAGAAGAACCAGCATTTTGGAAGAAATAATTCATTAAATTTTCAGAATATTTAATAAAATCCTTTACAAGTCCATGAAAATGGGTATAATAGGGAGTATAGAAAAAATTAGGAGGTTTAGGTATGAAGAAAAGTTTCATTCAGCAGCAAGAGGAGATTTCTTTCGTCAAGAATACATTTACCCAGTATTTGAAAGACAAGCTAGAAATCGTTGAAGTGCAGGGACCGATTTTGAGTCGTGTCGGGGATGGTATGCAGGATAATTTGTCTGGCGTGGAAAATGCCGTTACCGTTAATGTCAAATTGATTCCAGATGCGACCTACGAGGTAGTGCATTCCCTTGCAAAATGGAAGCGTCATACCTTGGCTCGTTTCGGTTTCAATGAAGGCGAGGGACTCTTTGTCCACATGAAGGCTCTCCGCCCGGATGAAGAGGATTTGGATGCCATCCACTCGGTCTATGTAGACCAGTGGGATTGGGAAAAGGTCATTCCAGCTGGTCGGAGAAATCTGGCCTATCTGAAGGAAACAGTTGAGCAGATTTACAAGGCCATCCGCCTGACGGAGTTGGCAGTTGAGGCGCGTTACGATATTGAGTCTGTCCTGCCCAAGAAAATAACCTTTATCCACACAGAAGATTTGGTCAAGAATTTTCCTGATTTGACACCTAAGGAACGTGAGAATGTTGTTGCCAAAGAATACGGTGCTGTTTTCCTCATCGGTATCGGTGGTGAATTGGCCGATGGCAAGCCACATGATGGTCGCGCACCTGACTACGATGACTGGACGACACCGTCAGAAGGTTCTTACAAGGGTCTCAACGGAGATATTTTGGTCTGGAATGAAGCTCTAGGTTCTGCCTTTGAATTGTCCTCAATGGGCATTCGGGTGGACCAAGATGCTCTCAAACGCCAAGTAGTTATTACCGGCGATGAGGCTCGTTTGGCCTATGATTGGCACCGTGCTCTCTTGGACGGCCAGTTTCCGCTATCTATCGGTGGTGGTATTGGACAATCGCGTCTGGCCATGTTCCTCCTTCGTAAAAAACATATCGGCGAGGTTCAATCCAGCGTCTGGCCACAAGAAGTCCGAGATAGTTTTGAAAATATTTTGTAAGAGATTGGTGACAATCTCTTTTCTTTCGCTTTCATTGACCCATTGAAAACATTTACAACATGATAATCTGTGATTTTTGCTGGAATCTGTGATATACTCGTTTAGTTAAAGAAATAAATATTGAGGATATTATGACAAAACTTAGAAATGACATCCGTAACGTAGCCATCATTGCCCACGTTGACCACGGAAAAACAACCCTCGTTGATGAGCTCTTGAAGCAATCACAAACTCTTGATGAGCGTACGCAATTGGATGAGCGTGCCATGGACTCAAACGACATCGAAAAAGAGCGTGGTATCACTATTCTTGCTAAAAATACAGCTGTAGCTTATAACGGAACTCGTATCAACATCATGGATACGCCAGGACACGCGGACTTTGGTGGTGAGGTTGAGCGGATCATGAAAATGGTTGACGGTGTTGTTCTCGTCGTAGATGCCTACGAAGGAACTATGCCACAGACCCGTTTCGTATTGAAAAAGGCCCTTGAGCAAAACTTGACACCAATCGTGGTTGTGAACAAAATCGATAAACCATCTGCTCGTCCAGAAGAAGTAGTGGACGAAGTGCTTGAGCTCTTCATCGAGCTTGGTGCGGATGATGACCAGTTGGAATTCCCAGTTGTTTACGCATCTGCTATCAACGGAACATCTTCTCTGTCAGACAATCCAGTTGACCAAGAAGAAACGATGGCACCAATATTCGATACCATCATCGAGCACATTCCAGCTCCAGTTGATAACTCAGACGAGCCACTTCAGTTCCAGGTTTCGCTCTTGGATTATAACGACTTCGTTGGTCGTATCGGTATCGGCCGTGTCTTCCGTGGTACGGTAAAAGTTGGTGACCAAGTTACCCTTTCTAAACTAGATGGTACGACCAAAAACTTCCGCGTTACAAAACTCTTTGGTTTCTTCGGTCTTGAGCGTAAGGAAATTCAAGAAGCCAAAGCTGGGGACTTGATTGCCGTTTCAGGTATGGAAGACATTTTCGTTGGTGAAACTGTAACGCCAACGGATGCGGTTGAAGCACTTCCAGTTCTTCGTATCGATGAGCCAACTCTTCAAATGACTTTCTTGGTGAACAACTCACCATTTGCGGGTCGTGAAGGGAAATGGGTAACTTCACGTAAGATTGAAGAGCGTCTCTTGGCTGAATTGCAGACAGACGTATCTCTTCGTGTAGATCCAACCAATTCACCAGATAAATGGACTGTTTCAGGTCGTGGTGAATTGCACTTGTCTATCTTGATTGAAACCATGCGTCGGGAAGGCTATGAGCTTCAAGTATCACGTCCAGAAGTTATCATCAAAGAAATCGACGGCGTGAAAATGGAGCCATTTGAGCGCGTGCAAATCGATACTCCTGAAGAATACCAAGGTTCTGTTATCCAATCCCTTTCTGAGCGTAAGGGTGATATGTTGGATATGGTTTCAACAGGTAATGGCCAAACTCGTCTTGTTTTCCTTGTACCTGCGCGTGGTTTGATTGGTTATTCAACAGAATTCCTTTCTATGACTCGTGGTTACGGTATTATGAACCATACTTTCGACCAATACCTGCCTGTTGTTCAAGGTGAGATCGGTGGTCGTCACCGTGGCGCCCTTGTCTCTATCGACCAAGGTAAGGCAACGACTTACTCTATCATGCGTATCGAAGAACGTGGTACCATCTTTGTCAATCCAGGTACGGAAGTATACGAGGGAATGATTATCGGTGAAAACTCTCGTGAAAATGACTTGACAGTTAACATCACGACCGCTAAACAGATGACAAACGTTCGTTCAGCTACCAAAGACCAAACGTCTGTAATTAAGACACCACGTATCTTGACCCTTGAAGAATCTCTTGAATTCTTGAATGACGATGAGTACATGGAAGTAACACCAGAATCTATCCGTTTGCGTAAGCAAGTTCTCAATAAGGCAGAACGTGATAAGGCTGCCAAGAAGAAAAAATTAGCAACTGAAGAATAGAAATCTCAAAGGGGATGGTCATGTTTTATCTGATACTAGCAATATTATTAGTGCTCTTTTATATCTTTTTAGCCCCCAATAATGTACGAGGGACTATCAACCTCATGGTAGCAGTTGTTGCCGTTGTAGCCCTCTTCATCTTTTTAATGCTAGCCTTCCTAAAAATCTTGCAGGTATCTTCAGATATTTGGGTAGGATTTATCGTCATCTTCATCGGCCTATGGGCCATGAGAGACATCTATTATTTAGATAAACCGAGTCGAAAAACAGTGAGAAAATAAGAAGAAGCAGGATTGGAAAGAGTCCTGCTTTTTTGTTATATTAAAAGCCCAACTTACTGTCGAGCTAAGATATTATTCTTTATCAATTTTCTTTTCTAATTTTTCCAATTGTTTGGCTGCGAAGTCACGACCACCGAGACCGAAGGCCAGGGCAAAGGCAACAGCCAAGGCTCCCAGAATAATCGTGAAGGTCGATTGAACGATATTCTGTGCGAATTTCAATTGGTCAAGAGCCATGAAGGCTGCAAAGACAATGAGGCCATAGCGGACAAGGCCAGCTAGGAAGGCATTGTTGGTCACCTTGCTCAAGAAACCAGATAGAATGTTGCCACCAATGACTGCCAAAACAAGAATGGCAATGGCACTAATCAGGGACGGAAGGTAGGCAAGAATGGATGTACCAACAGCGTTAAAGACTTGCAGGTTAAGAACTTGGATAGCTTGAACAAAGAAGAATACAATAATGATGCCACGAACCAATTGAGCCAGGATAGAGGAAAGTTGGAAGTTGGCATCTTCTTTGTTTGTCAAATACTTAGAGTAGGCATTGATACCAGCAGTTTCAAGAAGATTTTCCAAGAGGTTGCCCAAGAGCTTGGCAATGAAGCTACCAAGAGCGACTAGGACAAGGGCTACCAGGATATTTGGAAGGAAGCCAATGACCTGGTTGAGAATGGTGACGATTGGTTGAGAAATGCTGGTGATACCCAGAGTTTCTAAGGCCAAGGTCAAGATTGGAATGAAGATAAGAACGTAAACGACTGTTGCTAAGACAGTGATGAGTTGTTTAGTGTCAAATGGCAATTTTTCTTGGCCAGTAACCTTGGTGTACCATTTGTCAATTTCCAGACGCTCCAAGAAGGCTTTCAGAAGACCCTTAATGAAGTTACAGAAGAAGGTTCCTACAAAGAGAATCAATCCAGCTGCAATCAAATTAGGAATAAAGGCAAAGAATTTTTGGAACATGCTCGAAATCGGGTCAACAGTACTGCTGATATTCAAGCCCGAAAGGATAGAAGGCAGGAAGAAGAGAATGACCAAGAAATAAACCAGTTGACCGAGGTTTTTAATGATGGCCTGTCCATTATCTTCCGGCTTGAGGACACCCCATTTTTGCAATTTTTGAGCAAATTGAATCTTGTTCAAACCAGCCAGGGTTAATTTACGCAGGAGACCTGCAAGGACAAAGGCAATGATCAAGAGAACGATCATGCGGACAACTCCTGGCAAGGCCGAAACCAAGGGCAGGAAGAGTGTATCGAAAATATTAGACATATAGATACTCCTTAAAAATATATTTCTATTTTAGTCTAACATTTTTATAGGTAGGGTGCAAAGAAAACGCTTTACAGTCTGCTTTTTGTGGGATAAAAGGTAGTATAGGAGGCGTTAGCTTGTTGCTATGGCTTGAAAAAGCCGGGCTTTCAAGGTAAAATAAAGTGTTAGAAAGTTGAGAGATAGGAATTGTAAGATGAAACAAATTGATAGTGTCAGAAATAAAAAGGTCCTGGTTCTGGGACTGGCTAAGTCAGGCGAGTCGGCAGCTCGCTTGCTCCACCAGCTCGGTGCCATTGTTACAGTCAATGACGGCAAGCCGTTTGAGGATAATCCCACAGCTCAATCTCTCCTGGAAGAGGGGATTCGTGTCATCTGTGGCAGCCACCCCCTAGAATTATTGGATGAAGAATTTGCCCTCATGGTGAAAAATCCAGGTATTCATTATCAAAATCCTATGGTAGAGAAGGCCTTGAAAAAAGGGATTCCAGTTTGGACAGAGGTGGAGCTGGCCTATTTGATTTCAGAAGCGCCGATAGTGGGTATCACAGGTTCAAATGGCAAGACCACGACTACGACCATGATTGCGGAAGTTCTCAATGCTGGCGATACATCTGCTAAACTGTGTGGGAATATCGGTTATCCAGCCTCATCAGTGGCTCAAACAGCGACAGAAGAGGACACCTTGGTCATGGAATTGTCTTCCTTCCAGCTTATGGGGACGGAGTCCTTCCGACCACACATTGCTGTGATTACCAACTTGATTGCCAGCCATATTGATTACCATGGGACCTTTGATGCCTATGTTGCTGCAAAATGGATGATTCAGCGTCAGATGACGGCTGACGATTTTATTGTGCTGAATTTTAATCAGCAGGAAGCCAAGGATTTGGCTGCTCAGACTTTAGCGACCGTGGTGCCTTTTTCTACGCTAGAGGTGGTAGATGGGGCTTATTTGGCAGAAGGCAAGCTGTATTTCAAGGGTGAATATATCATGGATGCTGATCAGATTGGTGTTCCCGGCTCGCACAATGTTGAAAATGCCCTGGCGACGATTGCGGTTGCCAAGTTACTGGGTGTGGCGAATCAGTCTATCCAGGAAAGTTTGGCTGCCTTTGGTGGTGTCAAACATCGCTTGCAATTTGTAGGAACGATCAACGATATTTCCTTCTACAATGACAGTAAATCTACTAATATATTAGCTACCCAAAAAGCTCTATCAGGTTTTGACAATAGCAAGGTCATTTTGATTGCCGGTGGTTTGGATCGTGGCAATGAATTTGATGACTTGGTGCCAGATTTAGTTGGATTGAAACAGATAGTGATTCTCGGTCAATCTGCTGAGAGAGTCCAGCGGGCTGCAGACAAAGCGGGAGTGGATACCATTTCAGCGACAGATATTGCTGATGCCACTCGCAAGGCCTTTGAATTGGCTCAAGCAGGAGACGTCGTTCTCCTTAGTCCTGCCAATGCAAGCTGGGATATGTATGCCAATTTTGAAGTTCGAGGGGATGTTTTCCTCGACACCTTTGAGGAGTTGAAAAACAAATGAAAAAAATCGTATTTACGGGTGGGGGAACAGTCGGTCATGTGACTCTCAACCTCCTCCTAATCCCGCGTTTTTTGGAAGAAGGCTGGGAAGTTCACTATATTGGAGATGAAAAAGGGATTGAGCATGAACAGATTAGCCAGTCTGGTCTGGACGTGACCTTCCATTCCATTGCCACAGGTAAACTGCGCCGTTACTTTAGCTGGCAGAATATGCTGGACGTCTTTAAGGTTGCCTGGGGGATTGTCCAATCCTTAGTGATTATTGGCAAAATCCGTCCTCAAGCCCTCTTTTCAAAAGGTGGTTTTGTATCCGTTCCGCCTGTCATTGCTGCCAAGGCTCTCGGCGTGCCAGTTTACATTCACGAATCAGATTTGTCTATGGGACTGGCCAATCGCATTGCCTATAAATTCGCTACAACCATGTATAGCACTTTTGAGCAACCACTGTCACTGACAAAGGTTAAACATGTGGGGGCAGTGACCAAGGTAGGTCAGACCAAGAAGAAAGTCACCCCTATTCAACTGCCGGAAATTCTGAAACAGTTTGATAAAGAGCTGCCAACTTTACTTTTTGTTGGTGGTTCGGGTGGTGCCAAGGTTTTTAATGACCTGATTAGTCAGCATAAATCGGCCTTGACCGAGCGATTTAACATTATCAATCTGACTGGAGATAGCAGTCTCAACAGTCTGGAACAGCACCTCTATCGTGTGGACTATGTGACGGAGCTCTATCAGCCCTTGATGGATTTGGCGGATGTGGTAGTGACCCGTGGTGGCTCCAATACCCTCTTTGAGTTGATTGCTATGAAAAAGCTGCATCTGATTGTCCCGCTTGGATTAAAGGCCAGTCGAGGAGACCAGATTGAGAATGCCAATTATGCGGTCAATAAGGGCTATTCACGAAAATTGGATGAAGAATTTTTGACGCTGGAGTCACTTTTTGATGAAGTGGGTTATTTGTTGACCAATAAAGACCAATTTGTCACACAAATGGAAAACTCCAATGAAATCCAGTCGGTAGATAGTTTCTATGCTATTTTGATGTCAGATATTGAGGGTGGAGGTGCCAATGGGCCACAAAGATGAACAACTGATTTCTGATGAAAACGAAAAACTTGTAGAGGTCCAAGAGATGGAGGAAACTGAAGACCAGGAGGTAGAATCTGAGTCCTTTTCAGAAGAGCAAAGTGATATAGAGCGAGCTGATGAACATTCGCATGTAGAAGGCGATGAGGAAAGTTCTTTTGAGGATGGAGAGACCGATGCTGAACCTATAGCATTGGAAGACTTGGATCCAGATGAAGCCAGCGAATTTTTCAGGAACTGGAAGGAAAAGTTCAAAGAGCACCAACAAATCCAGGAAGAGGAAATCAAGCAGGCAGAAGACCAGACAGAGACTGAAGTAACACCTGTTTCAAAAAGGTCTTTCTTTCCATTTGGACGAAAAAAAGCAGGAGAAAAGAGTAAGAAAACAGAAGCTAGAATTCCTAAGGATGCCCTCCTTAAATCTATTCCGCTTTATTTAGCTGGGCTCCTCATCATTCTCTCTTCTGCCTATCTGATTAGCCCTTTTGGTAAATTGAAAGATATTCAGGTAAAAGGAAATGAGCATATTTCGGAAGAATTGGTAAAAGAGTACAGTAATATCCATGAAAAGGACTATGTCCTATCTGTCCTTCTCAACCGAAAATCCTACACCAAGAATATCGTCAACAGAAGTAATCTAATCAAGGACGTATCTGTTCAATTCCAGCTGCCTAATCGCTTTTTGCTAGAATTAGAAGAATATAAAGAGCTTGGTTTTATCACAGAGAATAATCAATTTTACTCCATCTTATCTAGTGGCGAGGTTTCAGAGGTTCCTACTGAGGAAGAAAATATGCCTCTGAATGCAACAATGGTTCACACAACTGACAGGGAATTGTTGAAAAAAATGGCTTTACAGCTAGCTGAAATTGATGAGAATATTCGCGCCAATATCCTGACTATCGATTTGACACCTACTAAAGCAACCAAGGATTTGTTGACCTTGACCATGGCTGATGGCAACGTCGTCCTGGTGCCAGTTTCAGAGCTAGATATCAAGCTTCCCTACTATCCAAAAATTGCTCGCCAGCTCATTTTGCCGAGTATGATAGATATGGAAGTTGGAGTTTACAGTTATGCTTTATAAAGCAAGGAAATGAGAAAAAATCTTTTAGAAATAAGCATGAAAAATAGCCATTTTAGAATGTTATATGGTATAATTAAGGATGAATAATTCTATTTATCTAAAAAATGGATGCTTTTTTAAAATGAGATGAAAGTAAGAGAGGACTGACAGAATGGCTAGAAACGGCTTTTTCACGGGATTAGATATTGGTACAAGCTCCGTTAAAGTCTTGGTTGCGGAATATATTGATAATGAAATGAACGTTATTGGAGTAAGTAACGTTAAGAGTGCTGGGGTCAAGGACGGGATTATCGTTAACATTGATGTTGCAGCCGCAGCAATTAAAAAGGCCTTAGAACAGGCTGAAGAAAAATCTGGGATTCGCATCGATAAGGTAAACGTCGGTTTGCCAGCAAACCTTTTGCAAATCGAGCCTACTCAAGGGATGATTCCAGTCACAACAGATTCCCAAGAAATTACAGACTTGGACGTTGAAAATGTTGTTAAATCAGCCTTGACCAAGAGCATCACACCAGAGAGAGAAGTGATTTCCTTTATTCCAGAGGAATTTGTGGTGGATGGCTTCCAGGGAATCAAAGATCCCCGTGGAATGATGGGAATCCGTCTAGAGATGCGGGGTATGCTCTACACAGGTCCAAGAACTATTTTGCACAATTTACGTAAAACCGTTGAGAGAGCTGGAATCCAAGTTGAGCATGTTGTGATTTCTCCTCTGGCCCTAACAAGGTCCGTTCTCAATGAAGGTGAACGTGAATTTGGTGCTACGGTGATTGACCTCGGTGGTGGTCAGACAACTGTTGCAGTTATGCGTGGCCAAGAGCTCCAATACACGAATATCTACCAAGAAGGTGGCGACTACATCACCAAGGATATCTCTAAAGTCCTTACTACATCTCAAAGTATTGCTGAAAATCTTAAATACAACTACGGTATCGCTTATCCAGCAGATGCAACTGAAAAAGAAACATTCACTGTTGAAGTGATTGGAGAAAGCAAGCCTGTTGAAGTAACAGAATTGTACTTGTCAGAAGTGATTGCTGCTCGTCTTCGCCAGATTTTCAATAAAATCAAACAAGATTTGGAAAGAACACGAGCATTGGAATTACCAGGCGGGATCGTTCTTGTCGGTGGTGGAGCAATTCTTCCAGGTGTTGAAGAATTAGCAGAAGAAGTTTTTGGTGTAACGACAAAAATCTTCGTACCAAATCAAATTGGTATCCGTAATCCATCCTTCGCACATGTGATTAGCCTAGTTGAGTATGTCGGTCACCTGAGTGAAGTGGAAAAAATTGCACAATATGCTGTAAACGGTGAGGCTCAGCTACGTATCAAACCAGTTGATATTCAACCAACAAGTCGAGTTCAAGTTCAACAGCCTGTAAGAGATTTTGAAGATGAAATCGCTGATGAACCGGTATATGATACGACCGTAAAACCATACGGACAAGAAGAATATGGTCAAAACGAGGAACCAAAAGTTAAGTTGACCGATCGTATCCGTGGTCTCTTTGGAAGTATGTTTGAATAATGAATGAAGGAAAAGGTAAATAATCTATGACAATTTCATTTGAAACGGCAAATACTGGTGCTGTAATTAAAGTTATTGGTGTCGGCGGTGGCGGCGGAAATGCTATCAACCGCATGATTGAAGAAGGTGTAGCTGGCGTAGAATTTATTGCGGCTAACACAGATGTTCAAGCTTTGAGCAGTTCAAAAGCTGAAACAGTCATCCAATTGGGACCTAAGTTAACTCGTGGTCTTGGTGCTGGAGGTCAACCTGAAGTTGGTCGTAAGGCTGCTGAGGAAAGCGAAGAAACTCTGAAAGAAGTTCTTTCAGGTGCAGATATGGTCTTTATTACAGCTGGTATGGGTGGAGGCTCTGGTACAGGTGCTGCACCAGTTATCGCCCGTATCGCCAAAGAGTTGGGTGCCCTTACTGTAGCAGTTGTAACTCGCCCATTTGGTTTCGAAGGAAACAAGCGTGGTAACTTTGCTATCGAAGGTATTGATGGTCTGCGTGAGCAAGTAGATACTCTCTTGATTATTTCAAACAACAACCTCCTTGAGATTGTTGATAAGAAAACTCCGCTTTTGGAAGCCTTGAGTGAAGCAGACAATGTCCTTCGTCAAGGTGTTCAAGGGATCACAGACCTCATCACTAACCCAGGTTTGATCAACTTGGACTTTGCGGATGTGAAGACTGTGATGGAAAATAAAGGCAATGCCCTTATGGGTATCGGTATCGGTACTGGTGAGGACCGTGTCATTGAGGCGGCTCGCAAGGCGATTTATTCACCATTATTGGAAACAACTATCGATGGTGCTGACGATGTCATTGTTAATGTGACCGGTGGTTACGATATGACCTTGACAGAAGCAGAAGAAGCTTCAGAAATCGTTCATCAGGCAGCCGGTCAAGGTGTAAACATTTGGTTGGGTACATCAATCGATGAATCGATGAAAGATGAAATCCGCGTAACCGTTGTTGCGACAGGTGTTCGTCAGGATGGACCTTCTGCTAAAACATCGCCATCAGGTACAACCAAACATCACCGTCCTGAGGTCGTTTCTGCAGCCCGTTCTGCGGCTCGCTTTGACTACACCTCAACACCGGCACCAACTCCTTCTTCTGTTCAACAAGCAGAAGTTCCAAAAGCTTCAGCATTTGGTGAATGGGATTTACGTCGCGAGAATTTGTTGAAATCTTCTGAGCTTGAAGCACGTCCTAGTATTTCGGTTGAGAAATTTACAGTTGAAGAAGATGAAGATGAGTTAGACACTCCACCATTCTTCAGAAATCGCTAGTATGACCATAAAAGAAAACGTTGCAAGGGTGGGCCAAGCAGTTGAACAAGCCTGTTTGGAAGCTGGTCGCCCATTAGAATCGGTAAAGGTAATAGCTGTCACAAAGTATGTTGACAGCTCTATTACTAGAGAATTGATTGAAGCTGGTGTGACAGATATTGGGGAAAATCGGGTGGACAAGTTTCTCGATAAGTACCATGCCCTGCAAGACCAGGCAGTAAGCTGGCATCTGATTGGAACCCTGCAAAGAAGAAAAGTCAAGGATGTTATCAATTTTGTTGATTACTTCCATGCCTTAGACTCTCTTAAGTTAGCAGAGGAAATTCAAAAACGGGCAAAGAAACCAATCAATTGCTTTTTACAGGTCAATGTTTCTAAAGAAGAATCAAAACATGGTTTTTACGAGGAAGAGATTGAACCGGCATTGGTTGAATTGGCTAGGTTAGATAAGGTAAGATTGGTGGGGCTCATGACCATGGCACCTATCAATGCTGATAAAGAACAGCTCAGTCAAATTTTTCATCAAACAAACGCAATCAGAGAAAGATTAGCAAATTTGAATCTCCCTAATATGCCTTTTACGGAATTAAGTATGGGAATGAGTGGAGATTCCAAGGAAGCAATTGAGGCGGGCTCGACTTTTGTTCGCATTGGGACAGCATTTTTTAGTAAGGGAGAGTAAAAGTGGCATTCAGAGATACATTTAAAAATTTTTTCACCTACTTTGAAGTGGATGATAGTGCTGAATTAGAAGATTCAACCGGCCATCAAATGCCCAATGAACAGCCCAAATTGCAAGTTGCTAAGAAAGAAGTTACAAGAGAGCAGGCTTTACCATTGGAAAAAAGAAGAGGAACTGGGAGTCATTCTTCGGAATCCGTTGCCAATATTCAACGGTTGAATGAACGGCAGCAAGAATTGCTCGCGATCAATGGTCCTGAGAGAGAGAAGAAGACAACCATCGACATTAAGTTTCCTAAGCGATACGAAGATGCACCTGAGATTGTGAATCTATTGTTAGAAAATGCAAGTATTTTAATTGATTTCCAATTTATGACAGAGCAGCAAGCTAGGAGATGTTTGGATTATCTGGATGGGGCTCGGTCAGTCTTGGCCGGAAATCTTAAAAAGGTTTCCAATTCTATGTGGCTATTGACCCCGGTTAATGTTCGGGTAAATATTGATGAGTTGAGAAATGTGAACTCTGGCCAACATTTGGACGGGCAGTTCGATTTCGATATGAAGCGGTAAGACATCATGTGGTTACTAGTACAAATCCTGCTAAAGGCTATTGATGTCTATGCAAGCATTTTATTGATTTATGCTCTCATGACTTGGTTTCCAGCTCTTGTCCAATCTAGGATTGGTCAACTAATCAGATGGCTTGTTGAGCCCATTTTGATACCGTTCAGAAGATTGAACCTACAATTTGGTGGATTCGATTTCACTATCTTGGTGGCCTATCTGTCTCTTCAAATCTTATCGAGAATTCTAATAGGATTGGTAATTTTATGAAGGATAGGCAAGTCATCCTGCAACACTATCAAAAGTCGGAGCAAGATTTTGTTGAGCGGATTTATGAAATGTGTCAATTTGTAGATAGGACTTCCATCGACAGGTTGACAGATTTTCTTAATCCAAGACAGGTCATGATTATTGAAGCAATTGCCGGGAAGTTTAATCTCTTTGCTCATTCGAGTGGGCATCATCTTCCGACGGAATATAGCAGGCTCATTATTTCAACAAGCGATCAATTGCCAGAGTTTGCTGACTATGAAATTTCGATTTTAGAAGTTGATTTTAACAGAAAGTTTCATCAGCTTAGTCATTCGCAGATTTTAGGAACACTCTTAAATCGTTTGGGTATTCAGCGGAAATTTCTGGGAGATATTTTTATCAATGATCAGGAAATTCTCCTGTTTATTGATGAAAAATTTAGCACCATTCTCTTAATGGATGTTGAAAGGATTGCCAAGGTTCCTGTAAAATGGAAGATGCGGACAGCTGAATCAGTGTGCTTGGAGCACCATATCCAGGTTGACAAGAGGGTCATTCTGGCCTCCAGTTTGCGATTGGATAAATTAGTAGCTGCTGCTTTTCAACTATCTCGTTCAGCAGTTGTGAAGCTAATTGAGTCAAACAAGGTCAAGGTTGACTATGCTGAAATTAGTCAGGTCTCAAAAACTCTTGAAATAGGTCAATTGGTTAGTGTGCGTGGCTTCGGAAGATTCCGATTGGTAGACCTGCTCGGAACATCCAAGCAGGGGAAATTTAAAATAGAAATAGAAGTGACAAAAGTATAGGGGGAAATATGGCCTTAACAACACTTGAATTAAAAGATAAGACCTTTGGGACAAAATTCAGAGGCTATAATGCTGATGAAGTTGATGAGTTTTTGGACATTGTCACCAGAGATTATGAGGAATTGGTTCGTCTGAAGCAAGAACACGAAGCAGAATTGAAAGCCTTGCGCGAACGCCTCACTTACTTCGATCAGATGAAGGAATCGTTGAGCCAATCTGTCTTGATTGCCCAGGATACAGCTGATCGTGTAAAAGCAGCAGCGGAAGAGCGCGCCTTTAATATTAAGCAACAGGCTGAATATGATGCGCACAATCTTCTCAACGAAGCCAAAGAGAAGGCAAATGAAATCCTTCGTTTGGCGACAGACAATGCTAAGAAGGTTGCAGTAGAGACTGAGGAGTTGAAGAACAAGACACGTGTTTTCCATCAACGTCTTCGCTCTACTTTGGAAAGCCAGCTTGCCCTTGTAAATAACGCTGAGTGGGAAGAAATTCTCCAACCAACGGCTTCTTATTTGCAGACAAGTGACGAAGCTTTCCGAGAGGTCCTGGTTAAAGCGATTGATGAAGATGTGGAGTTGGAAGAGTTAAACCTTGATTATACTCGCCAGCTTACAGCTGAAGAAATTGCTGAACTCAATCGCCAGGCAGCTGCTATTGAAGCAGAATTGGAACAATCAGCAGACTAATTACATACTGATGAAGCAAAAACACAACGAATATTGATAGGTTTAGCGAGCAGGTGACGGTGGAAGACCTGTACTCACTCAATATGAGTTATCATTTTGCGTATTTTTCCTTGAACTCAAGTAGGGGAAAACGTCTGTTCACGTTACGAACGTAGAGGGACAGGGGAAACTCTGTCTAAACTAAGGTGGTACCACGAACTTTCGTCCTTATTGGCGGGAGTTTTTTTGATGCTTATGATACGATTAGAAGAAGTAACGAAAGAAAATTTTGATGCCGTGCTAGATTTAAGTCTGGCAGAGGAAGACAAGCGTAAAGTGGCTCCGGTGGAGTATTCGCTTGCTCAAGCTTGGCTTTATCGAGAGGAAGAGAGGCTCTATCCCCTGGCTGTTCGTCTTGGCAAAAGGATTGTCGGTTTTGTCCTCCTTTCGGTAGATAAGGACAGGCAAACGGTCTTGCTCTGGCGCTTGCTGATTGATAATTCCTATCAAAACAAGGGCTACGGCCAGGAGGTTATTCGACAGGTAATGGTCCTAGCTAGGCAAACGTTTTCTTGCCACCAGCTAGTCACTAGCTACGTCATCGGCAATCATAAGATGCGGTACATCTTAGAAAAACTCGGTTTCCAGTCAGCTGGAATGACTGGACATGAAATAAAAATGGTAAACACTCTATAAAAAAGGAGAAATGATGAAATTAAAAGAAACACTCAATCTAGGTCAAACAGCCTTTCCAATGCGTGCAGGCTTACCAACACGTGAACCTGAATGGCAAAAAACTTGGGACGAGGCAAACTTGTATGCCCGTCGCCAAGAACTCAACGCAGGCAAACCAGCCTTTCATCTTCATGATGGACCTCCATATGCTAACGGAAATATCCACGTTGGCCATGCCTTGAACAAGATTTCAAAAGACATTATTGTTCGCTCTAAGTCAATGTCAGGCTTCCGAGCACCTTATGTACCAGGTTGGGATACACATGGTCTTCCGATTGAGCAAGTCTTGGCGAAACAAGGTGTTAAGCGCAAGGAAATGGACTTGGTCGAATACCTTGAAATGTGTCGTGATTACGCTCTTAGCCAAGTTGACAAGCAACGCGATGATTTCAAACGCTTGGGAGTTTCTGCAGACTGGGAAAATCCATATATTACCCTCACGAAGGATTATGAAGCTGCTCAGATCCGTGTCTTTGGAGCGATGGCAGACAAGGGCTATATCTACCGTGGTGCCAAGCCAGTCTATTGGTCTTGGTCATCTGAGTCTGCCCTTGCAGAAGCTGAAATCGAATACCATGACATTGACTCAACATCTCTTTACTATGCCAACAAGGTTAAAGATGGCAAGGGACTCTTGGATACAGATAGCTACATCGTTGTCTGGACAACCACTCCATTTACGGTAACGGCTTCTCGTGGTTTGACCATGGGAGCGGATATTGACTATGTCTTGGTTCAACCAGCTGGCTCTGACCGTAAGTATGTCTTGGCAGAAGCCTTGTTAGATAGCTTGGCAGCCAAATTCGGTTGGGAATCCTTTGGAGTGATTTCAAAACACAAGGGTGCTGAATTTGAATACATTGTGACCGAACACCCATGGGATACAGAAGTGGATGAATTGGTCATCTTGGGTGACCATGTTACAACGGACTCGGGTACTGGTATCGTCCATACGGCACCAGGATTTGGTGAGGATGACTACAATGTCGGTGTCAAATATGGCTTGGAAGTAGCTGTAACTGTCAACGAACGTGGCTTGATGAATGAAGCTGCGGGTCCTGATTTTGAAGGGCAATTCTATGACAAGGTTGTTCCAACTGTAAAAGAAAAATTAGGAGACTTGCTTCTTGCTAGCGAAGTGATTAACCACTCCTATCCATTTGACTGGAGAACCAAGAAGCCAATCATCTGGCGTGCAGTACCGCAGTGGTTTGCCTCTGTTTCTAAATTCCGTCAGGAAATCTTGGACCAAATCGAAGCAACAACTTTCAATCCATCTTGGGGTAAAACGCGTCTCTACAACATGATCCGTGACCGTGGTGACTGGGTCATCTCTCGTCAACGTGCTTGGGGTGTGCCGCTTCCAATCTTCTATGCAGAAGATGGTACAGCCATCATGACCAAGGAAGTAACAGACCATGTAGCAGCTCTCTTTGAGGAACATGGTTCTATCATCTGGTGGAAATCAGAAGCAAAAGACCTCTTGCCAGCAGGCTTCACTCATCCAGGTTCACCAAATGGCGAATTTACAAAAGAAACAGACATCATGGACGTTTGGTTTGACTCTGGTTCATCTTGGAATGGTGTCATGAACGCCCGTGAAAACCTTGCCTACCCAGCAGACCTCTACCTAGAAGGTTCAGACCAATACCGTGGTTGGTTTAACTCGTCTTTGATTACCTCTGTTGCTGTAAATGGTCATGCTCCATATAAAGCTATCTTGTCACAGGGCTTTGTATTGGACGGTAAAGGCATGAAGATGTCTAAATCCCTAGGAAATACCATCCTTCCAAGTGATGTTGAGAAACAGTTTGGTGCAGAAATCTTGCGTCTGTGGGTGACATCCGTTGATACTTCAAACGATGTGCGTGTGTCTATGGATATTCTTGGACAGGTTTCTGAAACCTACCGTAAAATCCGTAATACCCTTCGCTTCTTGATTGCCAATACTTCTGACTTCAATCCTGTAAGTGATGCGGTGGCATACGAAGAGCTTCGTTCTGTTGACCAGTATCTCTTGGTGAAATTCAATAAATTGGTAGCTCAAATCCGTAAAGCCTACGATAATTATGATTTCATGGCTATTTACAAATCTGTAGTAAACTTTGTAACCCTTGATTTATCAGCCTTCTACCTCGATTTTGCCAAAGATGTCGTCTACATTGACGGTGCTAAATCACTTTCTCGTCGTCAGATGCAAACTGTCTTCTATGACATCTTGGTGAAAATTACCAAGCTCTTGACTCCGATCTTGCCACACACGGCAGAAGAAATCTGGTCATACTTGGAACACGAAGCAGAAGAATTTGTTCAATTGGCGGAAATGCCAGAGGTGGAAACCTTTGCCAATGAAGCGCAGCTTTTGGCTGATTGGGAAAACTTTATGGTCTTCCGTACAAAAGCTCAAAAAGCCTTGGAAGAAGCGCGTAATGAAAAAGTGATTGGTAAGTCACTCGAAGCTCATTTGACTGCCTATGTCTCAGCTGAAACTAAGTCCTTCTTGGAGAGCTTGAATGCAGACCTTGCTCAGTTGCTTATTGTTTCTAACCTTACAGTAACCACGGAAGCAATTCCTGAAAGTGCACTTGTGGTGGATGAAGTTGCCTTTGAAGTAGAACGTGCAGCAGGTGAAGTATGTGACCGTTGCCGTCGCATTGATACTAGCGTTGTTGAGCGTAGCTATGGTGCAACCATCTGCGACCACTGTGCAAGTGTTGTAGAAGAAAACTTTGCTGAAGCAGTAGCAACTGGATTTGAGGCATAATGATATGACAAAGTCTATCGAAAGATAGGCTTTTTCGTCTAAAAAAAAGAAACCGTTCTGGTTTCTTAGATTTCGCTGACGATTGGGAAGGACATCTCAATCAATTTATCTGTGTGGATTGTGCGGATGGCTGCTTTGTTTATCTTCCGTTCATCAATCTTGCGATGAAGGAAAAAATCACGGATTTTTTCAATTTCTGACTGTTGGACAGAGCGGTATTTATTGCTGATGAGGAGTTCGTAGTGGCGGGGAGCCTGAGTGAAGATAACATCAGTATTTCCCGCAGAATAAGTCTCTACCAAAAATGCATCCGTATTGGCAAGTTGATTTTGAACCAACTGGCTATGGCTATTGGTTGTATTTATAATTTTCATGCAAAACCTCCTCTAACTCTATGGCTTCATTATAGCACTATCAGCAAGATTTGACTAGTCTTTTATAGTGTTTTTTGATCTAAAATCCATTGTTGCACGCCCCATTTATGGCTACCTCGTTTTAATTTTTCAAGGGCTTCTTGGATGGGAAACCAGGCAAGATGATTAAAATCTTCTAGTGGTTGTCCGATTTGATGATAGCTTTTAACCTGGTAGATGTAGGCAGGGTTGTGGAAGTGAGTATCTCGATGGCTGGAATAAAAATATTCATCCGCCTGACCATAATAATGCCCAATTTCAGCTGTAAATCCCAGTTCTTCCATCAATTCTCTTTCCAGGGCAATGAGCTGGTTTTCGCCTTTTTCAATTTCTCCACCCGGTAAAAACCAGGCGCCATTTGGTGCTTGAACCAGGATAATCTTATCATTTTCTTCATTTGGAATAACAGCATAGACTCCCTGGCGTAATTGATAGTCGACTCCTGCTTGTTTTTCTCCAAATACTGCAATCTGTTCCATATTTTCCTCGCTTAATGTTTAAGAGCTTTAATTGTTAACATTATACCATTTTTTCATTATTTTTCCTTATGGAAGATGTTATCAAGTGTAATAATTTCAAGGCTCTATAATGTGCTATACTTAGATTATGGAAAACGATTACAAAAGGAGGGGCTCATGAAGGAAATCTATCCAAATATTTATACTTTTCCCATTGTATTGCCCAATAGTCCATTGAGAGAAATCCATGTTTACGTGATAAAAAGTCCGGAAAGGTCGGTCTTGATTGACACGGGCTACAATCATCCAGAATCTTTTGAAGCTATGTTAGCAGGATTGGCTGAATTAGGATTGGAAATGAAGGATGTTGACCTGGTTTTGACCCATCTCCATGCAGATCACACAGGGCTAGCGACAAGGTTTTATCAAGCTGGCGCTAAAATTTATGCTGGTCGTGTGGATGGGATTTTGATGAATGAGATGGCAACGGGTCCTTATTGGGACAGGATGAATGATTATCGTCAGCTATATGGTATCTCCAGGGATGAGATGGCTGTGGAGGACAACCCTGGTTTCAAGTTTCATCTACCTAGTCAGGTCCCTTTTGATATCCTTGAGATTGGCAAGTATTTCAAGGTTGGAGGCTTTAAATTTGAAATTATAAATCTCCAAGGCCATACACCAGGGCACATCGGTTTATTGGACCGTCAGAAACAGCTCTTAATTGGCGGAGATACGGTTCTGGATCCGATTACTCCTAATATTACCTTTTGGGGATGGGATTATCCCAATATCCTAGGAACCTATCTAGCAACCCTGGATAAATTAAGACGAACACCGCTGCGTTTAATCTTGCCTGGCCATCGTAAGCCTATTGAAAATCATTTGGAGCGGATTGGAGTTTTAGAAACCCATCATTTTGAACGTTTACAGGAAATTTTAGACAGCATTTCGGAGGGTGAAAAGGTCACTGTCAGGGATGTATCGGCACGGATTAGTTGGCGCATTAAGGCTGGTAGTTGGGAGGCCTTTCCAAAGGCTCAGAAATGGTTTGCTAGCGGTGAGACCATGGCCCACCTAGATTATTTGGTGCATACGGAACATCTAACTATGACTATCGAAGATGGCGTTGCCCAGTTTGTCAAATTGCGTTCCAACATCACTCCTGTTGATTGATTTCTACATCAGTTATAGGGCGGGCAAGGATGATTGGTTGCAAATAGGCGCTCTTGCGATCATCTCGATGTTCGCGATGATTTAGTTTTTTCTCTTTCAAAAACAGAACCTGTTCGTTTGAAACAGGCTCTGTTTTCTTTTTATAGATGAAACTAGACTGAGTATCCCTTTAGACTTCTTTGACTTTGGCGACGGTTTGCGCCTTAATCTGAATGTCTCCCTTGCTGGACATGACAGCGCGGAGATTTTTCTCCGTTGGATGTTCCAGATAGAAGTCCGTAATAGCATCTTCAATCTGGTCTTGAATGGTTCGTCGGAGCGGACGGGCACCCATTTTTGGATCATAGCCCAGGTCGACCAATTTTTCCTTGACCTTGTCTGTCACATGGAGGCTGATGCCGTTGGCAAACAAGCGCTTGTTGACATCTTCCAGCATGAGGCTGACAATTTCAAGCAGATTATCCTTACTAAGCGGCTGGAATTCGATGATACCGTCGAAACGGTTCATAAATTCTGGGCTGAAGAAGTTACCAAGCTGACCGAGGACTGATTGAGCCCGCCCTTCCATAGCAGCACCGAAACCGACAGAGGCCTCAACCTTGCCAGTACCGGCATTGGAGGTCATGATAATGATAGTATCTTTGAAGGAAACAGTCCGACCTTGCCCGTCTGTCAAGCGACCGTCATCCAGGACCTGCAAGAACATGTGCATGACATCTGGATGGGCCTTTTCTACCTCATCCAGGAGAATGAGCGAGTAGGGATTGCGGCGCACTTTCTCAGTCAATTGCCCGGCCTCTTCATAGCCGACATAGCCTGGAGGGGCACCGACCAATTTGGCAACGGCGTGTTTTTCCATGTACTCAGACATATCAAAGCGAATCATACTATCAGCTGAGCCGAAGAGCTCGATGGCCAGCTGTTTAGAAAGCTCGGTCTTACCGACACCGGTTGGACCAACGAAAAGGAAGGAACCGATTGGACGGTTGGGCGCACCCAATCCGACGCGATTGCGACGAATGGCCTTGGCAATCTTATCCACGGCATCGTCTTGGCCAATCACATGAGCCTTGAGGTCGCTAGCTAGGTTGATGAGTTGAGATTGTTCTTTCTCCTTCAAATCGCCGACAGGAATATTGGTTTTCTGCTCGATAATGGCCTCGATTTCCTTCTCAGTAATGAGTGGAATGTCCTCTTCACTGATAGTCGCCTGCTGCATTTCCTTGTATTTGGCAATCTGGTCGCGGAAGTAAGCAGCTTTTTCGTAATCTTCATCACGAGTAGCCTGGGCTTTGCGATTTTCAGCATCAATCAGGCGTTGGTCAATCTCTTTCGGATCAATGAAATTGAGAGTCAGGTTCATCTTGGAACCCGCCTCATCCAAGAGGTCAATGGCCTTGTCAGGCAGGAATCGGTCCTGGATGTAGCGGTTGGAAAGGACAGCTGCAGCTTCAATAGCCTGATCTGAATACTTAACGTGGTGGTAGTCCTGGTACTTAGCCTGGATGCCCTTGAGAATGGTAATGGTCTCTTCGACGCTTGGCTCCTCAACCTTGACAGGTTGCATGCGGCGTTCCAAGGCGGCGTCCTTCTCGATAATACGATATTCATTGAGGGTGGTTGCTCCGACCAGTTGCATTTCGCCACGGGCAAGAGCTGGTTTGAGAATGTTGCCGGCATCCATGTTGCCGTCGCCAGCAGAACCTGCTCCGACAATTTCATGGATTTCGTCGATAAAGAGGATGACTTCCTTACGGTTGCGAATTTCCTCCATTAGTTTTTGCATACGTTCTTCAAATTGTCCACGGATACCTGTTCCTTGCACTAAGCTAACAACGTCTAGGCGGATAACTTCCTTATTTTGGAGTTTATGTGGGACATCTCCGTCTACGATTTTCTGGGCCAGACCTTCGACAACGGCCGTTTTACCAACACCGGGCTCACCGATGAGGACGGGGTTGTTCTTGGTCCGGCGGTTGAGAATCTCAATTACGCGAGTGATTTCTTGGTCGCGTCCGATAACCGGGTCAATATCTCCACGACGAGCAATCTCGGTCACGTTAATACCAAATTCTTCCAAGAGGCCGTTTGGCTGTTGCGGTGCTTGCGGGATACCTCCGCCAGGCTGATTAGAGCGGCCACCGCCTCGGTTCCCTCCTCCAGACTGGGTCGGAGGTGTCTGGTTGCGGTCACGTCCAGCTGGTGTGTTGTCAGGGTATCCTCCCAAATGATTGAAAAATTCACTGAAGGGATCCATGTTGTTAGGGTTGAAGTCGCCTAGGCCACGGAGAATGGCGTTGTTGGGGTCAGTCTTCATGATTTGGTAGCAGTTGTGGCAGAGGTCGACCTGCTGTTGTTTGCCGTTGAGGTTGGTGTAGAGATGGATGGTTGCGTCATTGATGTTACAGTTTTTGCAGAGCATAATTCTACCTCTTTCTTTGAAAAATGTGACCTTTGCTCAAATGGTCAATAAAGGTCAAATGTAATTTAATTATAACAAGTTTTAGGAAAAAATCAAGAAATTGCTATGTGCTAGTCTATTTGCAGAAAAATGTGAGAGTATATGCAACAAAAACGTGTAAAAAAGAGACTTTTCAGTTACTTTGTGGTAAAATATACCTATACTAAGAAGAGGAGAAAGATTATGGAATCACACTTAGTGAGAATCATCAATCGTCTGGAAGCGATGGCGGGTGATGGTGGTACCCTCAAGCGTAATTTTGAGCGTGAAGGTGTTGTCGTTGCTGAAGTTGCCTACAGCTACGATGAAGAAAATGGTTCAGTATATACCTTGCGTGATGTTGCTGCTCGTGAAACCTATACGTTTGACAGCATCGACTTGATTGCAATGGAAATCTACGAATTGTTGTACTAATAAGTAGTAGAATGCACCTTCGGGTGCTTTTTAGTTTAAATGATGAATATTTTAGACAGGGATGTTGCATATTTATTCACGACGTGGTATAGTAGTGAGTATATGAAAAAATGGAGTAGTGGATGAAATGAATTTTTCTTTTTTGAATGATTATATTGCTTATTTTAATTATGGGGCCTTGGTAACTCTCATCATTGCCAGTTTTGTCGTGCTTTTCGGGAGCATCATCGGTGTCTTGTTAGCCTTTGCCCAGCGGAGCAAGTATAAAATCTTGGCTTGGTTTGCCAATATCTATGTATGGATTTTCCGTGGTACGCCAATGGTGGTGCAGATTATGATTGGTTTTACCATGACACACATTGCGGCACCGACCTTCCAGTTGGGGATTTTGTCTGTTGACTTGACCCGTCTTTTGCCAGGTATTATTATCCTATCTATGAACTCAGGTGCCTATGTGTCAGAGGTGGTCCGGGCAGGGATCAACGCGGTTCCTAAAGGGCAGCTGGAGGCGGCCTATTCTCTAGGGATTAGACCAAAGCAGGCTATGCGTTATGTCATCATGCCACAGGCCATTAAGAATATCCTTCCAGCCTTGGGAAATGAATTTGTGACCATTGTCAAAGATAGCTCACTCCTGTCTACGATTGGGGTTATGGAGCTTTGGAATGGGGCGACGACGGTTTCGTCTACGACCTATATTCCTTTGGAGCCACTGATTTTTGCAGCATTTTATTACTTGATTTTGACCAGCTTGCTGACGCTTGTCATCCAGCATTTTGAGAAGAAAATGAACAAGGGAGGCCATTAAGATGGCGGAAACAATTATTTCAATTAGAGATTTACACAAGTATTTCGGGGAAAATGAAGTTCTGAAAGGAATTGACTTGGATGTGGAGCAGGGAGAGGTAGTGGTTATTATCGGACCGTCAGGATCTGGGAAATCGACTTTCTTGCGGACCATGAACCTACTTGAGGTACCAACCAAGGGGACGGTGACCTTTGAGGGCGTGGATATTACGGATAAGTCCAACGATATTTTCAAGATGCGAGAGAAGATGGGCATGGTCTTCCAGCAGTTTAATCTATTTCCCAATATGACTGTTCTGGAAAATATCACCCTTTCGCCCATTAAGACCAAGGGGATTGCCAAGGCAGAGGCTGAGAAAAAAGCCTTGGAATTGTTAGAAAAGGTTGGTTTGCCAGACAAGGCCCAGGCCTATCCACAAAGTCTCTCAGGTGGTCAGCAACAGCGGATTGCCATTGCGCGTGGTCTGGCTATGGACCCAGATGTGCTCCTCTTTGATGAGCCGACATCTGCCCTTGACCCTGAAATGGTTGGAGAGGTATTGGCGGTTATGAAGGATTTAGCCAAAGCTGGGATGACCATGGTTATCGTGACCCATGAAATGGGCTTTGCCAAGGAGGTCGCAGACCGAGTTATCTTCATGGATGGGGGCTATATCGTTGAGATGGGCAGTCCTGAAGCAGTCTTTGACCAGACCAAGGAAGAGCGAACCAAGGACTTTTTATCTAAGGTACTATAGACCAGTAACTCCGGCATTGTTCGGGGTTTTTCTTATTTTTTTGAAAAATAGCAGAGCAGGTTGGGAAATTGTCCCTGTTTTTTGTATAATGAAAGAAAACAATAAGGAGTTGGCATGACAATTATTGATGGTAAAGCCCTGGCGGCGAAATTGCAGACGGCCCTGGCAGACAAGGTTGCAGAAATGAAAGAAAAGACAGGCTTGGTTCCAGGTCTTGTGGTCATTTTGGTTGGTGAAGATCCTGCCAGCCAGGTCTATGTACGAAACAAGGAACGTTCGGCTTTGGCTGCTGGTTTTAAGAGTGACGTTGTTCGCCTTCCAGAGTCTATCTCAGAGAATGAATTATTGGACCTGATTGACAAGTACAATCAAGATGAGAATTGGCACGGTATCCTGGTCCAACTGCCTCTACCTGTTCATATTGATGAAGAAAAGGTGCTCTTGGCTATTGATCCTGACAAGGATGTGGATGGGTTCCATCCGACCAATATGGGGAAACTCTGGTCTGGTCATGCAGTCATGATTCCTTCAACTCCTGCTGGAATTATGGAGATGTTTAAGGAATACCAGATTGACTTGGAAGGTAAATCAGCCCTAGTCATTGGCCGTTCAAATATTGTTGGTAAGCCCATGGCCCAGCTCCTCTTGGATGCCAATGCGACTGTGACCATTGCCCATTCTCGGACCAAAAACTTGCCAGACTTGGCTCGTCAGGCGGATATTTTGGTGGTAGCTATCGGCCGTGGACATTTTGTCACCAAGGAATTTGTCAAACCAGGTGCAGTTGTCATTGATGTGGGGATGAACCGTGATGAAAATGGCAAGCTGATTGGCGATGTCAAGTATGATGAAGTTGCCGAACTTGCTAGTCACATCACCCCTGTTCCAGGTGGTGTCGGTCCGATGACCATTACCATGCTGATGGAGCAGACTTTCGAGGCTTTTAAGCGGTCATTATAGAAGATGGAAGGGCAGGTTATTCTGCTCTTTTATTACTGGTTAATATACATTTTTATAAATACAGTCTTTGGACTGATTATAATTTATATGTAAAGGTTTACAATAAGGGTGTTCCTAGTAATGGGAACACCCTTTTACCCCAGGATTCAAGAATGCTTACAGTGGTTTTCTTGAATTTTCCTAATCTCCTTTAGGTGTCGACTGAGGTCGGCGCCTTTTCTGTCACAAAAAAGGGAGCGGGAAAGACATCCATGATGGCTTCGCCCTCACCCACAGAATAATGAAAACGAACATAAAGCCCTCACTAGGTGTATAATCTTAGTGAGGGCTTTGTGGTTGACGAGTTAATGATGTTAGTCATCGCGGGAAAAACTAACCCACTCTACTGACGAGCACCCCAAAATATGCGATAGGCATGAGTATAAAAATACGACTAAAATTCGGTAGATAAGCTCTCTAATTTTTAGAAGGAGGGAATTGTCATGGATGTTCTCTATCAATCTTGTGCAGGTATTGATGTCCATCAAGCCAATATCGTTGTCTGTATCCTACATGGACCACTCACCTCAACTCGTCCAAAGCGTGAGACGGCTACGTTTGATACAACGACTAAAGGCCTACGTGCTTGCCACGATTTTCTCAGTCAATTTCATGTGGAAGCTGTTGGTATGGAAAGCACAGGTGTTTATTGGCGACCTGTCTGGCATGCTCTATGTGATGACTTCAAGTTGATACTCGCTCAACCAGCCCACATGAAGGCTATTCCAGGTCAGAAAACCGACAAGAAGGATGCTCACTGGATAGCCAAATTAACACGGATTGGGCTGCTTCCTCGGAGTTTCGTTCCCGATGAAACCATTCAAGAATTGAGGGAGTTGACCAGACAACGAAAACATTATGTGGAAAGTCGCAATCGAGAAACCAACCGTATCCATAAAATTCTTCAGTCAGGTGGCATCAAGCTAACAACCTATATCGAAGATATTATGGGGCTATCTGGTCGCAATCTCCTTCAGCTACTGGTTGATGGGACGCCTATTACACCTCGTATTGTCCATCAATCAGTTTACACCAGCTTGAAGAAGAAAGTGCCGCAGCTTCTGGAAGCCTTGGATGGCTATTTTTCTGACCATCACCGCTTCATGTTAAAGCAGTCCTTAGAGATTTATGATTTTTATCAGAAGCAGATTGAGTTGTTGGAAGAGCGAATGAATGTCTATCTATCACAATATGAAAACCATGTAGAAATATTGGATTCCATCCCAGGCATTGATGTCATTACAGCTTCTGTTATCATTTCTGAGGTTGGTGTTGACATGAGTCAGTTTCCCACTGTTGGACATTTAGCTTCTTGGGCTGGACTTTGTCCAGGTAATAATGAGAGTGCTGGTAAAAAACGAAGTACTAAGATTCGACACGGAAATTCTTATTTGAAGAAATGTTTATGCCAAGCCGCTTTCGCCGCCAGGAACCAAAAAGGTAGTCCTCTAGCTGAACGATTTTATCAGATTCAAAGTCGGCGTGGTTCACAAAAAGCAACAATTGCCCTTGCACATCAATTATTAAAAATAGCTTATATCCTCTTACAAGAGCAGATAACGTATCCTGAATTTTTAGCACAGAAAAAGACTACTAGGGACGAGCTAGTAGCCTAACATAAAAAATTTTTTCACTTTGATTATATCATAGGGAGGGAGTTTTTGCATTCTTTTGAGTTTTCGTATAAGAACTCGACTAATGAAAAGAGAGTTCGTCTTCCCGCCCCCGTTCAGTTGATTAGGACTAGTTCGGATAGTTAAACGCGAACGAAACTACCAATCAACCACTGCGTCAATATGTTTTTGCTAAACAAAAAGTCAGAGGTTGGACTTTATGCCCAACCTTAACATCTTATGGATTTGGAACAGAGAAACTGTCAGCATGTGCCAGGTCTCCGTAGGTATAACCACGGTCAAACCAGCGTTTGCGCTGTTCGGATGTACCGTGAGTGAAACTGTCTGGGACAGTCCGGCCGTAGGCTTCTTTTTGCAGGGTATCGTCACCTACTGCATGGGCTGCCTGCATGGCCTCGTCGATGTCACCAGCATCTAGCATGCCTTGGCCATCGACAAATTTGGCCCAAGCACCAGCATAGTAGTCTGCCTGCAGTTCCAGACGAACATTGAGGGCGTTTCCTTCCTTGTCAGACAGGCGGGCGCGCTCTTTATGGTAGGCACCGAGGACCTCTAGCTCGTTTTGAACATGGTGACCCACTTCGTGGGCAATGACGTAGGCCATGGCAAAGTCACCTTTAGCCTTGTAGCGGTTCCCTAATTCTTGATAGAAAGAGGTATCGATATAAATTTTTCGGTCAGCAGAACAGTAGAAGGGACCGGCTTGGGCTGATCCCATTCCGCATCCTGTGCTGGTTTGGTCAGTGTAGAAGACCAGAGTTGGAGCCTTGTAGGTCATGCCGTTTTTGTCAAATTCCTGGGTCCAGAAATCTTCTGTAGAGGCTAGGACCTTACTCATAAAGACAGCATCCTCATCGGAGACCTCAGTTCCTGCAGTTGATACCTGAGCGGATTGATAGGGATTGACTCCAGATGAACCGCCCAATAGACCTCCCAGTCCTGAACTACCACCAAAGAGTATGAGGACTAGGAAGAGGATGATTTTTCCCTTCCAGCCTAGTCGTGAAAAGAGAAGCCCCAAGAGCATGCCACCACCGGAAGAGCCACTTCGACTGGTTCCTCCAGGAAAGAAGGAGCCACCGTTGGACTGACCACGTCTGTCCTCTATATTTTTACTTTGTCGTTGATTGTCTAACTTCATATAAAACTCCTAAGTTTGTTCAAGTATATTATATAGTAAAATTCCTAAAAAGGCACAAGAAAGCAATTACAAATTTATTCTCTAATTCTGAATAATCTTGCGATTTTTGGTATAATGAAAGAGATATAGACAGAAGGAGCTGACATGGTTGACTATTTGTCGGTTAGTCATTTAACCAAGTATTTAAAATTAAAATTTGACCGTGATCCCTATCTAGAAAAGGTTTATTTGACAGGGCAGGTATCCAATTTCCGCAAGCGTCCGACCCACCAGTATTTTTCCCTCAAGGATGACAAGGCAGTTATCCAGGCGACCATGTGGGCAGGTATTTACAAAAATCTGGGCTTTGAGCTGGAAGAAGGTATGAAAATCAATGCGATTGGTCGGGTCCAGCTCTATGAGCCAAGTGGATCCTATTCGATTGTCATTGAAAAAGCTGAGCCAGACGGCATCGGAGCCTTGGCAATCAAGTTTGAGCAACTCAAGCAGTCCTTGACTGCAGAAGGCTTGTTCAAGCAGGAATTTAAGCAGCAAGTGCCTCGCTTTACCCAGAAAATTGGTGTCATTACCAGTCCAAGCGGCGCGGTCATTCAGGACATTATCACGACAGTCAGTCGGCGTTTTCCTGGTGTGGAAATTGTTCTCTACCCGACCAAAGTGCAGGGTGAGGGAGCGGCTCAGGAAGTAGCTGCCAATATCCAGAAAGCCAATAGCAGGGAGGATTTGGATGTCTTAATTGTCGGTCGTGGTGGTGGGTCTATTGAGGACCTTTGGGCATTCAACGAGGAAATGGTGGTTCGAGCCATTTTTGACTCGCGAATTCCGATTATTTCTAGTGTGGGCCATGAGACGGACACGACCTTGGCGGATTTTGTGGCAGACAGACGGGCAGCGACCCCGACGGCAGCAGCAGAATTGGCGACACCGGTGACCAAGGCGGACCTCTTAGGCTATTTGAACCAGCAGGAAAACCGTGCCTACCAGGCTATGACCAATCGGATTAAGTTTCGGCAAAGCCAGCTGGACAAAATCAGTCAGTCGGTTATTTTCAGGCAACCAGAACGGCTTTATGAAGGCTATGTGCAAAAATTAGACCGGTCGACCAGCCAGCTACAGACTAGGATGAAAGAGATTTTCGGGGATAACAAGCAGGCCAGAGTCCTGCTCCAGCAACGTCTACTGGGCTTGCAATTGCCCCAGAAAATCAGCCGTTATCAGGAGCAGGTCAGCCAGTTGCAACGCTTGCTCAAGAGCAATATGGCCAACATTTACGACAATAAAATGGCCAAGGCTGACAAGCTGATAGAGGCCATGACCATGCTGGATACCAGCCGCATCGTGGCACGCGGTTATGCCATGCTGGAGCAGGCTGGTCGGGTCATTGATAGCGTAGAAAAGATTGAAAAAGATGAGCAGTTGACCATTGTCATGAAGGATGGTCGTGTGGATGTGGAGGTAAAGGATGTCCAAAAAAATGAAAACATTTGAAGAAAATTTAGCAGAACTTGAGGGAATTGTGACCCGCTTGGAGCAGGGAGATGTAGCCTTAGAAGAGGCTCTGGCTGAGTTCCAAAAGGGTATGGTCCTGTCCAAGGACTTGCAGAAAACCTTGGCTGATGCAGAAAAAACTCTGGTTAAGGTCATGCAGGCAGATGGTGGTGAAAGTGAGATGGTTTAGGTATGGATAAATTCAATCTTATAGGCTCAACCATTGAAAACTACTACAGAAATACCCACACCTGTGTTTCGGAAGAGTTGATTGAGTCAATTCTCTACTCAATAGAAGCAGGAGGGAAACGCCTTCGTCCCCTCATCCTGCTGGAGGTTTTGGAGGGATTTGGCAAGACAGTGACAGAAGCCCACTATCAAATTGCTGCTGCTTTGGAAATGATTCACACGGGAAGTCTTATCCATGATGATTTACCTGCCATGGACAACGATGATTACCGTCGAGGTCGGTTGACAAACCACAAACAGTTTGACGAAGCTACAGCTATTTTGGCGGGGGATAGCCTTTTTCTGGATGCCTTTGATTTGGTAGCCCGTGCCGACTTACCATCACCCATTATTGTTCAGTTAGTTCAGTTCCTAGCCACTTCCTCAGGCACATTTGGTATGGTTGGGGGACAGATGTTGGATATGAAAGGGGAGGGGCAGATGCCGGAGGCTACGGAACTCTTCAAGATTCATGAGAACAAAACTGGTCGTCTCCTGACTTATCCTTTCTATGCAGCTGGTATTATCGCAGAGCAGTCAGAATATGTCCAAGGGAGATTGTGGCAATTGGGCTCGCTGATTGGGTATGCATTTCAGATTCGGGATGATATTTTGGATGTGACAGCAAGTTTTGAAGAATTAGGGAAAACGCCTAATAAGGATCTTGTGGCTGAGAAAGCAACTTTTCCAGCTTTGTTGGGCTTAGATGAATCTAAGAGTCTTCTTGAGGAAGCCTTGGATAAGTCTATAAAAATTCTTGAGGAATTGACTCAGGATTATGATTTCAAGTCTGACAATATCATTAAGATTTTAGAAAGTTTACGAATCAATGAGTAAAGAACGAGTAGATGTGCTAGCCTACAAGCAGGGGCTTTTTGAGACTAGGGAGCAGGCCAAGCGAGGCGTCATGGCGGGCCTGGTGGTCAATGTCATCAATGGCGAGCGCTATGACAAGCCGGGCGAGAAAATCGATGAGGGGACCGAGCTCAAGCTCAAGGGTGAGAAATTAAAATATGTCAGCCGTGGTGGCCTCAAATTAGAGAAGGCCTTGCAGGTCTTTGGAATTTCTGTTGAAGGGCAGACGACCATTGATATTGGTGCTTCCACAGGCGGCTTTACGGATGTCATGCTCCAGTCTGGCGCCAAGCTGGTTTACGCCGTGGACGTTGGGACCAATCAATTGGCTTGGAAACTTCGGCAAGATGAGCGTGTAATTTCCATGGAGCAGTACAATTTCCGCTATGCTGAACTGGTTGATTTTGACCAGGGACAGCCAAGCTTTGCCTCTATTGATGTCAGCTTTATTTCGCTCAGTCTGATCTTGCCAGCCCTGCATAATATTTTGGCAGACGGCGGTCAGGTCGTAGCCCTGGTCAAGCCTCAGTTTGAAGCGGGACGGGAGCAGATTGGTAAAAATGGTATCGTTAAAGACAAGCAGATTCATGTCAAAGTTTTGCAGGACGTGACCAAGATGGCCGTGGAGACTGGCTTTATCGTTAAGGCGCTCAGCTTTTCTCCGGTTCAGGGCGGTCAGGGCAATATTGAATTTTTGGCTCATTTGGAAAAATCTGACCAGCCAGAAAATATGGTTGTGGGTCAGATTGGTGACTTGGTTGAGCAAGCACACGAGGAATTTAAGAAAGATGAATAAACGAGAACGCTTAGAAGTAATAAAAGATTTGGTGGTCCGCTATCCGATCGATACCCAGGAAGAGATTGTGGAACGCTTGGAGGCTATGGGGGTCCATGCAACCCAGGCGACGGTTTCCCGGGATATCAAGGAGTTGGGTATCATCAAGGTGCCAGCAGCTGACAAGGGCTATATTTACGGTCTGCCTAAGGTGGGCCTGGCAAAGGTCCGCTCGAAAAATATCCTTGATTTTTCATATTCGGGTAACATGGTCAATATCAAATTGGTGCCTGGAAGTGCCATTGTTGTCAAACGGCAGATTGTGGAACAATTTGAGGACCAACTGTTCACCATCATTGCGGACGACGATAGTATCTTTTTAATCTT
The DNA here is from genome assembly GCF_043674115.1 of Streptococcus sp. A34. Lineage (NCBI taxonomy): Bacteria > Bacillati > Bacillota > Bacilli > Lactobacillales > Streptococcaceae > Streptococcus > Streptococcus sp. A34. The sequence continues at coordinate 69,929 of NZ_JBIMJM010000005.1, forward strand.
GAAGGATCAGGAAAAACTGCTTCAGTTAGAGCGCATGGTTAAAGGGTGGTAAGGGATGTTACTAGAAGTTTCGATTAAGAATTTTGCCATTATCGAGCAGGTCACTCTTAACTTTGAAAAGGGTATGACCATTCTCTCTGGTGAGACGGGAGCAGGGAAGTCTATCATTATCGACGCCATGAACCTTATGTTGGGGGCGCGGGCGACTACTGATGTCATCCGCCACGGGGCTGCCAAGGCGGAGATTGAGGGGCTTTTCTCTTTTGAACATAGCAGAGCCTTGGAGCAGATTTTGGAGGAGCAGGGGATTGAAGTGGCTGACGAGCTGATTATCCGTCGGGAAATCCTGCAAAATGGTCGGTCGGTCAGCCGGGTCAACGGTCAAATGGTCAACCTGTCTGTCCTCAAGCAAATTGGTCAGCACTTGGTCGACATTCACGGTCAACATGACCAGGAAGAATTGATGAAGTCCCAGCACCATATCCGTCTGTTGGATAGCTTTGGAGAAGAGGATTTTTGGACCCTCAAGGACAGCTACCAAGCGACTTTTGATGCCTACCGTAGCCTCCGCAAGCGCGTGCTTGAAAAGCAGAAAAACGAGCAGGAACACAAGTCTCGTATCGAGATGTTGGAGTATCAGATTGCGGAGATTGAATCCGCTGACCTCCAGCTTGGTGAGGATGTCCAGCTCAATCAGGAGCGGGATAAGCTACTCAATCATAAGCAGATTGCGGATACGCTGACCAATGCCTACGCCCTCCTGGACAATGAGGATTTCTCCAGCGTCAACAATATCCGCTCAGCCATGGGGGATTTGCAGAGTTTGGAAGAATTCGACCCAGAATACAAGGTCCTATCGACCAGCCTGACCGAGGCCTACTATGTGATGGAGGATGTGGCCAAGCGATTGGGTGATGTGGTGGACAATTTGGAGTTTGACGGCAACCGTCTCATGCAGCTGGAAAGTCGCTTAGACCTGCTCAACACCATGACCAAGAAATATGGCGGTTCGGTCGACGATGTCCTCGATTATTTGGCAAAAATCACTGAAGAGTACAATCTTTTGACCGGTAACGACCTGTCTGGTGATGACCTGGAAGTCCAGCTCAAGACCTTGGAGAAAGACTTGGTTAACTTGGCTGGTCAATTGAGTCAGGCTCGCCATGAGTTGGCCCAGATTTTAGAAGAGGTTATTCGCCAGGAATTGCAGGACTTGTATATGGAGAAGGCCAAGTTCCAGGTTCGATTTACTAAGGGTAAATTCAGCAAGGAGGGCCATGAAACGGTGGAATTTTATATTTCTGCCAATCCTGGTGAGGATTTCAAACCCCTGGTCAAGGTGGCCTCAGGAGGGGAATTGTCTCGCCTCATGTTGGCCATTAAATCAGCCTTTGCCCGCAAGGAAGGCAAGACATCCATTGTATTTGACGAGGTGGACACGGGTGTATCTGGTCGCGTAGCCCAGGCCATTGCCCAGAAAATTTACAAAATCGGTCAATACGGTCAGGTCTTGGCGATTTCGCACCTGCCACAGGTGATTGCGATTGCGGATTACCAGTTTTTTATTGAGAAAGTATCGGACGAGCATTCGACCGTTTCTCGTGTGCGTCTCTTAACAACGGATGAGCGGGTGGAAGAGATTGCCAAGATGTTGGCTGGTGACACAGTGACGGAGGCAGCCAGAACGCAGGCCAGAGAATTAGTAATGAAAGGTTGATGAGGGAGTGGTCAAACCTTAGCTGATTTGACAGGCTGGGACCAGTTTGAGGCTGTTATGAAATGTAGAATACAGCATATAAATCCTTTACAGAAAAACGGAAAGCTGATAAAAACATGTAAAGAATCACTCTATATATAAAGTAGGTGGCTAGTATGAAACAGTATCTAGGTCGGTTTGTAGGTGTTTTATTGGTCTTGAGTTTATTCCTTCCCTTTGCCTTTACTCCCAATCTGAAGACTTTTGAGATTGTCACGATTTCTGGATGGGTCTATTTCAGCGGTAGTCTCTTTGCTCTCCTTTGTCTGGCTCTTGTGCTTGCCTTCTGTTTTAAATTGGTGCTGTTTTCCAAGACCGTCAATCTGTTACTCTTTGCTGGTGCTGGGCTCATGACACTATATTTTTATAGTTTTCCGCTACAGGCAGTTGGCAGCTCATTTCTGACTCGATTGGATGAATTTCCTGTTGGCTACTTTCTCTGTGGTGTCTTCTTGGTACTTGGGCTTGGATTCACCTTGAAAGAATTGCTTTCTCAGTAAGTGTGACATATCTTACTTTTTATCAATAATGCTTGAAAGCAGTATAGGGCTAGGTTTTAGTGGTCTAGCCTTTTTTCATTTCTAGCGTTTTATTTTTGAGGTGATTTTTGCTATAATAGTAGACATATTTGTAGAGAATTGTAGGATGAAATATGTCAAGGATTAAAATTGTAACAGATTCAAGCACCACTATCGAGCCACACTTGCTGGAAGAACTGGGAATTACGGTTGTTCCTCTTTCGGTGATGATTGATGGAGTGGTCTATTCGGATAGCGACCTGACAGAGGGGCAATTTTTGCAACTGATGCGCAATGCTAAGAGCTTGCCGAAGACCAGTCAACCTCCAGTGGGGGTCTTTGCAGAAACCTTTACTGATTTGGCCAAGGACGGTAGTCAAGTGATTGCCATCGTCTTATCTCACGCTCTTTCGGGCACCGTTGAGGCTGCTCGTCAAGGGGCAACCTTGTCCGGCGTTGATGTGACGGTTATTGATTCAAGTTTCACAGACCAGGCTGCAAAATTCCAGGTGGTTGAGGCTGCTCGTCTGGCTCAAGCTGGGGCTAGCAAGGAGGAAATCTTGGCGGCCATCGAGCAGGTGCGAGAAAAAACAGAATTGTATATTGGCGTATCGACGCTTGAAAATCTGGTTAAGGGAGGCCGTATTGGTCGCGTTCAAGGGCTCTTAAGCAGCTTGCTCAATATCCGTGTCATTATGACCATGAAAAATCATCAGCTAGAGCCAATTGTGAAGGGCCGGGGCAACAAGACTTTCAAGAAATGGTTGGATGAGTTTATTGGTCAATTAGCCGATAAAAAGGTGGCTGAAATCGGCATTTCCTATGCAGGCGCAGCAGATTTTGCCCAGCAGATGAAAGAACAGTTACAGCCCTACCTAGCCAAGGATATCGCTGTTCTAGAAACCGGCTCTATCATCCAAACCCACACTGGTGAAGATGCCTGGGCTGTCTTAGTACGTTATGAATAATCGAAAAGTTTTTCATGGGCTCTTTTATTTCTTTCTGTGCTTGATATTGGCTGTCTTTCTGTTTGACCGGCTGATTCCAAAGGCTGCATCAAGGGTGACTCCTTCAGAAATCAGTCAGTCAGACGAGCGCCCCATTCTACACTATATTGCGATTGGTGATTCATTGACGGAAGGTGTGGGGGATACCACGGGCCAAGGAGGCTTTGTTCCGCTTCTGGCTCAAGATTTGGCCAACCAGCTCTCAGTGGATGTTGTCGATGCCAATTATGGCATTGCAGGCAATACCAGCAACCAGATTTTAAAAAGGATGAAGTCTGATAAGAAATTGCAGGCAGATTTGAAGCGGGCGGATTTGATGACTTTGACGGTTGGTGGAAATGATTTGCGAAAGGTGATTATGAACAATATCACCGATTTAAAAGTATCTTCTTTCAATAAGCCATCCAAGGATTATGCCAAAAGACTGAAAGAGATTATTGACTACGCCCACAAGCAAAATAAGGATTTACCTATTTATGTTGTTGGTATTTACAATCCTTTCTTTTTAAGTTTTCCAGAGATGACCGAAATGCAGACAATCGTGGATAATTGGAATAACGTGACTGCCAAGACGCTTGAAGGGCAGGATAAGGTTTACTTTGTTCCCATCAATGATTTGCTTTACAAGGGATTGGAAGAAGAGGTGGGTGTCAGTTCCACTGATGCAGGGACTAGAAATAATCTACTCTACAACGAAGATAGTTTTCATCCCAATAATACGGGCTATGAAATTATGAAGAAAGCAATCGTGGAGAAAATACATGAAACCCAAAAAGAATGGTAAGATAAAGATTTGGAAATGGTTGTTTTTGGCACTTCTAGCTTGTAATGTCGGTGTCTATATTGTTCTTATCAATCGTGTGCAGGATAAGCGTGAAGACTTGACGGTTTTCGTTCAAAATAATCCTGACGATGTCAAAATAGGGACATTTACGACCACCAGAGAACAGCTGAATCAGACACTTGAAAACTATCTCAAAGAATATCAAACCAAAGATTTTGAATATTCCATTGCCCTGACCAGCCAACAGATTGTCTTTGAGGGCAGTTACAAGTTGTTTGGTGTGGAAATTCCCCTTTATCTCTATTTCCAGCCAAGCAAGATGAAGGATGGAAGTATCATGTTGCAAATAATGGAAGTTTCAGCAGGCAGTCTATCTTTACCCAAAGCAGAGGTTCTAAATTATTTGAAGAAAAATTATAAATTTCCAGACTATGTCCATGTGGATACGGAGGCATCTAGAGTGCAGGTCCAGCTCCAGGAAATGGAGAATAAGCTAGGGATTTATGCCAAAATGAATACGCTTGATTTATATAACGACCAATTTATTATTGATATTTACAAAACAGAAATAAAATAACACTTTAAGCTTGACCAAAAGCTTAAAATTGGATAAGATATTAGAGTGAGTAGTCACTCAGAAAATAATTGGAGGATTTAGCAAAATGGCTAATAAACAAGATTTGATCGCAAAAGTTGCAGAAGCAACTTCATTGACTAAAAAAGATTCTGCAGCAGCAGTTGATGCGGTATTCGCAGCAGTAGCTGACTACCTTGCAGCTGGTGAGAAAGTTCAATTGATTGGCTTCGGTAACTTCGAAGTTCGTGAGCGTTCAGCACGTACAGGTCGCAACCCTCAAACAGGTGCAGAAATCAAAATCGCAGCTTCTAAGGTTCCTGCTTTCAAAGCTGGTAAAGCACTCAAAGACGCTGTAAAATAATTCAGCATTAAAAAGCCCGTCATATCAAGCTTTCTAGCTTGTCCGACGGGCTTTTTTCTGTGTTTTGGGGCATTTTTGGGGCATAAAATCAGTATTTCACAACGTCGGCAAACTGTATTCTGGATAAATAAACTAAGTAGCTCTGCTAAGAAAAAACGATAATTTAGTTTATTTTGCAAGCGGAGCGAGCCCTAAGCCAGGACTTTCCGCTGTGATGAAAATGAGAAACGTTGTCGTTTCGGACATTCGGAGTATTTGAGACCTTAGGCTCAAATACTAGGTATGGAATTCCGTAGGTAGCTCAAACAGTCTGGGGGACTGTTTGAGGAGTAAAACTAGAAACAAGAAAGTTTACTACCGTCCGACATCACCTCAGGAAAGTCTGAAAAGAGATTTTGTCTACAAACTCAGGATTTTTCCTTAACTTTTGACTTCTAATTACAAATAAAACAACCACCTGCTTCAGATGGTTGTCTTATTTCTATCTCGAACGTTGTTTACCAGCGTTGCGGTTTTTCTTTTTAGATGCTTTTTCTTCGATGATAGCTGATGCAGCTGGGGTCACATCTTTGACTTTGCCTGGTGCAGCTTTCAAGGGTTTGTTCTTAAATTCTTCCTCTACCTGCTTGCGAATGCGTGGCTTGAGGATGAAGTTGGTGATGGCTTGTTGGATAAGACTAATCAGACCACCGACTACCCAGTAAAGGGTTACACCAGCTGGAGAGCCAAATGAGATCATCACAATCATGAGCGGATTCATCAGTGCCATGGTTTTCATTTGCTTTTTCTGTTCTTCATCCATACCGACCTGCATGAGGAGGGATTGTCCATAGTAGAGTACACCTGCAATAGCTGTTAAAATCAGGCTGGATTTGCCCAGGTCGATACCGAGGAAACTAGCCTCAGCAATACCTGGAGTGTGGCGAGCCGCAAAGTAGATAGCCGAGAAGAAAGGCATCTGAATCAGGAGTGGTAAACAACCCATGCCTCCCAACATACTCACACCGTACTGTTTTTGCGTAGCGAAGTATTCTTGTTGGGCAGCCAGCTGTTCTTCCTGAGAACTTGCATTCTTCATACGTTCCTGGATTGGACCAAGAATTGGCTTGAGGTAGTTCATCTTTTCAGACTGGATAGCCGCCTTATAAGATTGGTAAATACCTAGTGGAAGGATAATCAAGCGGACAATCAGGGTCACGATGATAATGGCCAAACCATAGCCCAGGGCCTGATTCTCAGCAAAGTATTCGATGAGATAAGACATTGGTTGCCCCAGATAGTTCCAGATGAAACCGGTCGGATTACCACTTTTATCTGTCTGCACACAGCCCGACAAGAAGAGCAGAGTTGCCAGTGACAAGCCTGACAATTTGATGAATCGTTTATTTTTCAATTTCAAACTTCCTTTTTTACAATATAGTCTCTATTGTACTTGTTTTGGTCAAAATTCTCAAGTTTTTCACTTACCAGCCTTAAAAATTCTTCTCAAGCCCTAGCCATGACTGACTTTAAAATCTGTCATATCCGGGAAATTGGCCAAATTCACATCCAGATAGTTGACCCTGGCCATACGAGAAGGTCCTTTTCGTATTTCATGGATAAAATGGCTGAGCTTGTCAGCTTGATCCGACTGGGCCAGGATGGTGACTGTTCCATCGTCATTGTTCCAGACACGGCCGTAGACGTCACCGATTTCCAGAGCCAGAGCCTGGACTGACCAACGAAAACCAACTCCCTGGACACGACCAGAGGCAATCATTTTGACCTTTCTCATGGGGGTCTCCTTTTTGACAAGTAACTTACTTTATTATATCATGGACAATAAGAAATAAAAAGGAGCAGCCATGGACATTATCCGCTCAAAGGCCAATAATCTGGTCAAGCAAATCAAGAAATTGCAGCAGAAAAAATACCGGACCTCCTCCTATCTGATAGAGGGCTGGCATCTGCTAGAAGAGGCTGGTGCTGCTGGTGCGACTTTCGAGCATATCTTGGTCTTGGAAGAATACGCAGAGCGGGTTGCTGGTTTGCCCAATGTTAGTCTAGTGACACCTGACATCATGCGGGACCTGGCCGATTCCAAGTCTCCCCAGGGTGTCCTTGCCCAGCTGGCCCTTCCTAGACAAGACTTGCCAACAAGCCTTACCGGCAAATTCCTGGTCTTGGAAGATGTCCAGGACCCAGGCAATGTGGGCACCATGATTCGGACAGCAGACGCGGCTGGTTTTGACGGTATTTTTTTGACGGACAAGTCGGCTGATATTTACAATATAAAAGTTCTGCGGTCCATGCAGGGAAGTCATTTTCATCTGCCAATCTATCGTCTGCCTGTGGAGGAGCTTGTCAGATACCTGCAGGCTCAGGGGTTGCCAATCTTAGCAACGACCCTGTCAAGCCAGTCGATGGACTATAAGGACTTCCAACCTGGTCCTAGCTTTGCTATGGTTATGGGCAATGAAGGTCAAGGAATTTCAGCCTACATGGAGGAAGTGGCGGACCAGCTGGTCCACATCAGCATGCCGGGTCAGGCGGAAAGTCTTAATGTAGCCATAGCGGCCGGTATTCTTATGTTTAGTTTTATTTAAGGCTATCTTGGTAGACTATGCTATAATAGTCCGAGGAGGTCAAGATTTGACAGCTTACAAAAAAGATAAAGAGTATATGCACTATGTGGGCCATCTGATTGCGACGCCCAAGGTGCAAAAATTGGGCACTATTCCCCACCACTACCATTCGACACGGCTGGAACATTCCATCAATGTGTCCTACACCAGCTATAAAATTGCCAAAAAATTTGGCTGGGATGCCAAATCGACAGCTAGAGGCGGTCTCTTGCACGATTTGTTTTTCTATGACTGGCGGGATACCAAATTTCAGAAGAGCCATGCCTGGGTCCACCCAAGGATTGCCAAGCGCAATGCCCAGAAATTGACCAAGCTCAATAAGGTCGAAGAGGATATTATCGTCAAACACATGTTCGGTGCCACCATTGCCCCTCCCCGCTACAAGGAATCTTGGATTGTCACCTGCGTGGACAAGTATTGGGCGGTTCGTGAATGGAGTCTGCCCCTGCAGCACAAGTGGAAGCATCGCAAAATTCTACGTTTTCAATAAATAAAGGAGTTTTCTATGAATAATGATTCAGTAATTATCAACCAGGTGGACAATACCGCCCTCAACCGTTTCTTTGGTAAGGTTTACGGCGTTGTCGCTATGGGAATTGGCTTGTCGGCCTTGGTGTCGTTTTTGACAGTGACAGTTTTCCGAGACACTTTATTCGCTCTCATGCGTGGCGGTTCCATGCTCATGATGATTATCATGATTGCCCAGATTGCCCTGGTCTTTGCGGCCTCATCTATGGCGGCTAAAAATAGTCCGCTGGCTCTGCCTATGTTTTTGGGCTATTCAGTGACAAATGGTTTCACCCTGAGTGTCGTGCTGTTGGCCTATACAGGTGAAACAGTGGCCCTGGCCTTTGTATCAACTGCCCTCATGTTTGCGGTCATGGCTATTATCGGGATGACCACCAAGAAAAATCTGTCCGGCATGGCCCAGGCTCTTCGAGCAGCTCTCTGGGGAGTGATTATTGCCAGTGTTGTCAATATCTTTCTACGTAGCTCAGGTATCAGCTTTGCTATGTCTATCATCTCTGTCTTGATTTTCTCAGGTTTGATTGCCTATGATAATCAGCGCATCCGCACTGTTTTCGAGCAAACAGGCGGAAATGTCGGTCAAGGCTGGGTCGTTTCTATGGGCCTGCAGCTCTATCTTGACTTTATTAACTTGTTCCTGAACTTGCTTCGCATTTTCGGTAACTTAAATCGAGATTAAAACTTCCCACTCTCCGAGTGGGTTTTTCATTTTCTGAAAATGCCTTTCTATGCTATAATGGTTAGAAAATTGAGGAGAATGAGTTATGACCAAAATACCATTTATTGATAAGGAAACCCTTGTGACGATTACAGACCAATTTCCAACGCCTTTTCACTTGTACGATGAGAAGGGGATTCGTGAAAAAGCGCGCGCGCTCAATGCTGCCTTTGCTTGGAACCCAGGCTTTAAGGAATATTTTGCGGTCAAGGCGACACCGACACCAGCTATCTTGAAAATTTTGCAAGAAGAGGGCTGCGGTGTGGATTGTGCGACGGATGTGGAAGTGCTGATGAGTGCCAAAATGGGCTTTACGGACATTATGTTTACTTCCAATGATACCCAGGCGCAAGAATTTGTCTATGCAAGCGAAGTTGGAGCGACCATTAACTTGGACGCCTATGAGCATATCGAGTTTTTGAAAAATGTAGCCGGTATTCCTGAGACAGTCTGCCTACGTTATAATCCGGGTGGCATCTTCTCGCTTGGTACAGACATCATGGACCATCCAGAAGAGTCCAAATTTGGCATGACCAAGGACCAGCTCATGCAGGGTTACAAGGACTTGAAAGAATTAGGCGTTAAGGAATTTGGTATCCATGCCTTCTTGGCCTCCAACACTGTGACCAATGACTACTATCCAGAATTGGCGCGCCAGCTCTTCGAATTGGCCCTGGAAATCCGTGAGGAGACAGGTGTCACACTTGATTTTATCAACCTGTCAGGTGGTATTGGGGTCAACTACCGTCCAGACCAGGAGCCAAATGATATTGCCGTGATTGGCGAGGGTGTCCGCAAGGTTTACGAAGAAATTCTTACGCCTGCTGGCATGGGACATGTGAAAATCTTTACGGAGCTAGGACGCTTTATGCTGGCGCCACATGGGCATCTGATTACTAAGGTTCTCCACCGCAAGGAAACCTATCGGACTTATGTCGGTGTGGATGCCTCAGCAGCCAACCTAATGCGTCCAGCCTTCTACGGTGCCTACCACCATATCACCAATATCAGTCGACCAGACGCTCCGATTGAAGTAGTGGATGTGGCGGGCTCTCTCTGCGAAAACAACGATAAATTCGCAGTCAATCGTGAATTGCCACGCGCAGAAGTGGGGGACACCCTGGTTATCCATGATACGGGTGCTCACGGTTTCTCCATGGGCTATAACTACAACGGACGCCTGCGTTCAGCGGAGATTCTCTTGGAGGAAAATGGCGGAGCGCGTATGATTCGACGGGCTGAAACGCCAGAAGACTACTTTGCGACCATGTACGGTTTTGAATTTGACAAGTAAGTCTTGGAAAAGACGGGAAAATTTGGTATAATAGGTCTAGAAAATTAGAATACAGTCTATAGGAGATTGAAATGCAAATCGGAATCGGAATTGTTATATTATTGGTTGTCTTAGCACTTGCTGGTGGTGTTGCTCTCGGTATTTACCTATCACGCAAACAGGTTGAAAAAATGATTGCGGACAAGCCTATTTTGGATGAAAACGCTCTTCGTTTGATGATGAGCCAAATGGGTCAAAAACCAAGCGAGGCTAAGGTTCAGCAGGTATTGCGCCAAATCAAGAGCCAACAAAAAGTAGCAACTAACAAGAAAAAATAAGCAAGCACTGGGGCTGGGGATTCATTCCCAAGTCCTTTTGTTTGGAGAAAGTCCTAGGAAACTATATGGATAATCGACCAATCGGATTTTTAGATTCAGGTGTGGGTGGTCTGACGGTGGTTTGTGAACTCATGCGTCAACTTCCCCACGAAGAAGTCGTCTATATCGGCGATTCGGCCAGGGCCCCTTACGGCCCAAGGCCAGCTCAACAAATCAGGGAGTATACCTGGCAGCTGGTCAATTTTCTCTTGACCAAGAATGTTAAAATGATTGTTTTCGCCTGCAATACAGCGACGGCTGTTGCCTGGGAAGAGGTTAAGGAAAAGTTGGATATTCCAGTTTTAGGTGTGATTTTACCAGGGGCATCGGCTGCTATCAAGGCGACCCAGTCTGGCAAGGTGGGAGTGTTGGGCACAGCTATGACTATCCAGTCAGATATTTACCGGGAAAAAATTCAGGCCCTGTCGCCGGAAACTCAGGTTGAAAGCTTGGCATGCCCACGCTTTGTCCCTCTGGTGGAGTCCAATAGCCACCAGTCTAGCCTGGCCAAGAAGGTGGTCTACGAAACCCTCAAGCCCTTGATGGGGAGGGTGGATACCCTGGTGCTGGGCTGCACCCACTATCCCCTCCTGCGGGCTATCATTCAAAATGCCATGGGGCAGGATGTAAAACTGATTGACTCTGGGGCAGAAACGGCGCGGGATATCTCCGTTTTGCTTAATTATTTCCAGCTCAATCGCAGTCGGACGGAGGCCAATCTTCAACATCGATTTTATACAACAGCCAGCCCAGAGGCTTTTAAGGATATCGCAGAAAGCTGGTTGGGCATTGATATTCAAGTGGAGCATGTAGAACTATGACAGAAAAGATTTACGAATACAGGGACGAGCGAAATTGGTTTATTGGCAAGGCGAGCTTTGCCAATCTATTTGGGAGCTTTGGTGAGACTGGAAGAGAGCAGGAAATATATCAATTGGGGCATGCTTTCGATCAACTTATTGCCTCAAAATATGAAGATGACTACAACCAGTGCGTCCAGATTGAGATTATTCGATTGCATTCGGATTTCAAACTCATCCAGTTTGCTCTCGATGTCTTAAATGACCTCAACAACCGCCAATTCAAGGCTATCCAGCACCAGGGAGCTGTGCTGGTGACTGAAGGCGAAAAACTGCACCTGGTTTACTTGCCCAAGGAAGGGGTGTCCACAGAGGCTTTCTTTGGTCAGGAGCAAGGCTTGGCCGGTCTTGGAGACAGCATTCTGATTGCCACTAAAAATGAAGGCAAGACCAAGGAATTTCGCAAGTTCTTTGAGAAATTGGGCTATCAGGTTGAGAATCTCAACAACTATCCTGACCTGCCCGATTTGGCTGAGACAGGGACCACTTTTGAGGAGAATGCCCGTCTCAAGGCGGAAACCATTGCAGAGCTGACAGGCAAGATGGTCCTGGCAGATGATTCGGGTCTCAAGGTAGATGTCCTCGGCGGTTTACCAGGAGTTTGGTCAGCTCGTTTTTCAGGTCCAGAGGCGACAGACAGCCGTAACAATGCCAAGTTGCTCCACGAATTAGCCATGGTGTTTGAGACCAAGGACCGCTCGGCCCAGTTCCATTGCACCTTGGTCATGGCAGCACCGGGTCGGGAAAGCCTGGTGGTTGAGGCAGATTGGGCAGGCTATATTGGCACAGAACCCAAGGGAGAAAATGGCTTTGGCTACGATTCGCTCTTTTTGGTCGGTGAGACGGGCAAGACGTCGGCTGAACTTAGTCTAGAAGAGAAGAATAAGATTTCCCACCGGGCGCAAGCCTTAGAAAAATTGTTGGAGGCATTTCCAGTATGGCAGGAGCAAGCAAGACAATCCTAGTCATGAGTGATTCTCATGGAGACCGTAAGATTGTAGAGGAAATTAAGCACCATTACCTTGGCAAGGTTGATGCAATCTTTCACAATGGAGATTCGGAGCTAGACAGCCAAGACCAGCTTTGGGAGGGAATATACGTTGTCAATGGCAACTGTGACTACTTTGGTGGCTATCCAGATAGGCTGATTACCCGGTTGGAGGATGTGACCATTGCCCAGACCCACGGCCATCTCTATGGCATCAATTATGGTTGGCAGCGGTTGGATTATTGGGCCCAAGAAGTGGAGGCGGATATCTGTCTCTACGGGCATCTCCATGTGCCCGATGCAGAGCTGCGGGGCAAGACCCTCTTTCTCAATCCTGGATCAGTCAGTCAGCCACGGGGCTTGGTCAGAGAGTGCCTCTATGCCCTGGTGACCATTACAGATAGTCACTTCCATGTTGAACACTACAATCGTCAGCACCAGATTTATCAGCCACTAACAAAGGACATTCCACGATGATTGCACGCGAATTTGAAGCATTTTTGCTGGCTCAAGAAGAGACTTTTTTGACTCCGGCCAATAAGCTGGCGGTCATTATTGATAGCCATAATATCGACCATGCTAAGCTCCTGCTCAGCCACATGTCCTATTCACGGGTACCTGTTGTGACTGAAGAAGGGCAATTTTTCGGCACCATTGGCCTGACGGAAATCAATCGTTACCAGGCTGAAAATGGTTTGAGCGATGATGAGCTTAATAGCGATATTTCCCTGATTGCAAAGACAGATGAGGAGACAGTTGGTCAAGATTACGACCTGACAGAAGTCATGCGAAAATTGGTCGACCAGTCCTTCCTTCCTGTTCTGGGTGAAAATGGGGAGTTCAAGGGGATTATTACTCGGAAATCCATTCTCAAGGCCATCAATGCCCTGCTCCACAACTTTCCCCTGCCGTCTAAAGAGGCAAAAAAATGAAAGATTGGATTGCAGCATTTATCAGGAGCAAGTCCATAAGCAGCAACAGTCAAAAGTCCTACACCTATGACCTACAGCAATTCATGGAGGTGACCCAGGGCCAGGTCAACCAGCAGACGCTCTTAACCTACCAGCAGACGCTCTTGACTCTGAAGCCTGCTGCCCAGAAGCGCAAGTTGTCAGCAGTCAATCAGTTCCTCTATTTTCTCTACGAGGAGGGGCAGCTGGAGCGATTTTATAAGCTCAAGGCCTTGACCAACCCTGCCTCTATCAAGCAGCGACCACAGGTGGAAGATTTGTCCCCCTTATGGACGGAGACAGCCTTTCTTGATGGGCAGACCATTGCTCTTTTGATTGGCTTTTTAGGGCTGACGCCTAGTGAAATAGCAGAGCTGACTGTGGATGACCTCAACCTAGTTTTTCAGGTGTTGACTGTCCAGAAGGGTCAGACCAAGCGGGTCCTGGATATTCCTAAAGAGATCCTGCCCTACCTAGAAAATCGCTTGACCGGTGTCTATCTTTTTGACAAAAAAGGGCAAACCTATTCCCGCCAGTGGTTCTTTAATCGCTTGACTGAATTTGTTAGCTCCATAGGTCGGTCAGATTGGACCGCCCAGAAATTGAGAGAACAGTATATTCTGAGGCAAATCAAGCAAGGCAAGTCTCTGGACCAGCTGGTCAAACAATTGGGCTTGAAATCAAGCATGAGTTTGGAAAAATACAAGTAATGGATATTAAACTGAAAGATTTTGAAGGACCTCTGGACCTCTTGCTCCACCTGGTGTCCAAGTACCAGATGGACATCTACCAGGTGCCGATTACAGAGGTCATTGAGCAGTATCTAACCTATATTGCCACCTTGCAGGCCATGCGGCTGGAAGTGGCAGGTGAATACATGCTCATGGCCAGTCAGTTGGTGGTCATCAAGAGTCGGAGGCTCCTGCCCAAGGTAGTGGAGCAGACAGACCCAGAAGATGACCCAGAGCTGGAGCTATTGGACCAATTGGAAGAGTACCGCAAATTCAAACTTCTCAGCGAGAAGCTGGGAGAGCAGCATGATGAGCGGGCTAAGAGTTTCTCCAAGCCCAAGGAAGAGCTGGTCTACGAAGATGTGCAGCTGGTCCAGGACAAGACCGTTGTCGATTTGTTCCTGGCTTTTTCCAAAGTCATGGCTGAAAAGCAGGCCAGCCTGCGCCAATCGCATACGACCATTGCCAGAGATGAGTACAAGATTGAGGACATGATGGACCTGGTCCGTAGTCACTTTAAGGCTGGTTCGCGTCTGGAGTTGCGCCAGCTCTTTAAGGATAGTCAGGATATCAATGAGGTTATCACCATTTTTCTGGCCACTTTGGAGTTGGTCAAGGTCCATGAGATTAGCTTTGAACAAACGGAGGCTTTTGGGGATATTTACCTAGTAAGGAGGGAGTATGAGCCGATTAGCTGAAATAGAAGTCCTGCTATTTGTGGCAGGTGAGGAAGGCCTGACCTTGCGTAATCTAGCGGAGATGCTGGACATGCAGCCGACCGCCCTCATCCAGCAGTTGGAGAAATTATCTGAAAAGTACATGGCGGATAAGGATTCTGGTCTGGCACTCTTGGAATCATCCAACCGCTACAAGCTGGTAACCAAGAAGGAATTTGCCGAGCTCTTGCGGATTTATGCCAAGACACCGATAAACCAGACCATGTCCCGGGCCCTCTTGGAAACCCTGTCTATTGTTGCCTACAAGCAGCCCATTACACGGATAGAGGTGGATGACATCCGTGGGGTCAATTCCAGCGGTGCCATTAGTAAGCTCCAGGCTTTTGATTTGATTCGGGAAAATGGCAAGAAGGAGGTGTTGGGCCGGCCAAATCTCTATGTGACCACTGATTATTTTTTGGACTACATGGGGATTAACAGCCTAGACCAATTGCCGGATGTGTCAGATTTGGACCTGAAAGATGAGGAAACAGAGCTTTTCCTAGAAAGAAATGAGTTAGAAGATGAGAATTAACAAATATATTGCCCACGCAGGCATTGCTAGCCGACGCAAGGCTGAGGAATTGATCAAGCAGGGGCTGGTGACTGTCAATGGTCAGGTGGTGCGTGAATTGGGAACTGTCATCAAGTCTGGTGACAGGGTTGAGGTAGAAGGCCAGCCTATTTACAATGAAGAGAAGGTCTATTACCTGCTCAACAAGCCTGGTGGAGTGATTTCCAGCGTATCGGACGACAAGGGTAGAAAGACGGTCGTAGACCTTTTGCCTACGGTCAAGGAACGGATTTATCCTGTGGGTCGTCTGGACTGGGATACATCAGGTGTCCTGATTTTGACCAACGATGGAGATTTCACAGACGAGATGATTCACCCGCGCAATGAGATTGATAAGGTCTATCTGGCGCGTGTCAAGGGGGTTGCCAATAAGGACGTTCTTCGTCCCTTGACCCGTGGAGTGGTCATTGACGGTAAGAAAACCAAGCCAGCTGTCTATGAGATTATCAAGGTGGACCCTGTCAAGAACCGTTCGGTGGTCGAATTGACTATCCATGAGGGGCGCAATCACCAGGTTAAGAAGATGTTTGAAGCGGTTGGTCTACAGGTGGACAAGCTGTCTCGGACTCGTTTTGGTAATCTAGACTTGACAGGTCTGCGTCCAGGTGAGTACCGCAAGCTCAATAAGAAGGACATCAGCAAGCTCCATACCATGGCTGTTACCAAGCCAGCTAAGAAGAAATGACCAGGCTCATCATCGGCCTGGTCCGGCTGTACCAACGATTTATCTCGCCCCTCTTTCCACCGTCTTGCCGTTATCGACCTACCTGCTCGGCCTATATGATTGTGGCCTTGCAGAAGCACGGCTCAAAGGGATTCTTGATGGGCCTGGCCCGTATTGGGCGCTGTCATCCCTTTGTGGAAGGTGGTGATGATCCAGTACCGGACCATTTTAGCCTGAGAAGAAATAAAGTATGAAAAGGTGTAAAAAACCCAAATTTCAAGTTGAAGTTAGCCACCCAAAAGAAATTCACTTGGCGACTTGTAGTCCAAGCATTTTTTAGGGTAG